>DAIPJX010000035.1:0-13369 GCA_036770065.1 Planctomycetota bacterium | reverse complement strand
TATTAATTGCGGTTCATTGGTTTAATTCATTGTTCATTATTAATTATTCATTATTCATTGTTTTTTTGTACGCTCGAATGGTTTCAATTTGCTCTCGCGTTTCAATCGATCCCGGCCGTTTGCGGCGAACGGCGCGAATCGCCTCGTCCGCGTTCATTCCGGTATGCACCAGATACGCCGCAAGCATGGTTCCGGTTCGTCCAATGCCGGCGGCGCAATGAACAACCACCGCTTTGCCGTCCGCCAGGCTTTTATCGACAAATTCGACGAAGGCGGCGATCTGCTCGAGAGACGGAGGGGTGAAATCGACTATCGGCAAATGCAACAACGAAAAACCCGACCGGCGAATCGCTTCGGAATCAAGCGGCGTCTCGGTCAGACTGACAATGGCTCGAATTCCCTGTTCGGACATCTCGGCCAAATCGTCCGACAAATCCTCCCAATCGCCCGGTCTGGCGCTGCCGGCAAGCTTGCCGGGAATAATAAAGGAAAAATTGGCGGGCATGCGATTCCTAGCCTTTCCAGGCGTCGAACACGCTGTGAAAATCATAACCGTTTTTGAATTCGTCCTTGGTGTCGGATTCGCGCCGTTTCCATTCCAGCTCCTCGTCCTCGACCATGAGAAAAACGATTTCCCCTACATCCTCGGTGCTCGAAACGCCCCAGCGCTCCAAAACATCGCGGGCCAAACAACCCCAACGCTCGCGGGCAAGCCGTCGAAACGCTTCCAGCAATTCGAACCCGCTGATATGGAAATTCACGCCTTCCTCGCCTCGGCTGGCCGCGACGTCCCGAGGCTTCATTTCGCCCGACTTCAGCCACTTGACCGCTGCCGCCACCACGTCGTTGACGAAATAAAACGCCGCCTGATCATAGCGGCCGTCCGTGACGGCGATATGGGCAATGCGTTCGCGAATTTGTTCCGGCGTCATCATTCCGCGGTTACTCCACCGAAGGCCGCGTCTGGCCGGAATCGTCCCTGGCCGTCGCGTTTCGATTGTCGGGCCGCTCCCGGCGACTCTGGTTTTTTCCTGAAACGCGGGTCGAATCGTTTCGGAAACGCCCGCTGGTTCGGGTGCTGTCGCCGTTCCGGGGAAACGATCCCGATTGCCTTCCGCGACGGCCCTGAATCTCTTTGACGTCGGAGAGTTTGACCGTTTCCTGCGAACCGTCCGGAAGGACAAGGACAATCTCCTGGCGGAACATGTCGCCGGACACCACCTCGCCGGTGAAATTCTCCATCACGCACAAGGCGCCCCGCGCCGGCATCTCCGCCTGCAAGGTCGAATACACCTCGTCCTCGAACCTGAGGCAGCACATCAAACGGCCGCAATGACCGGAAATTTTCGACGGATCAAGCGTCGTCTTCTGCATCTTCGCCATGCGCATGGTGACGGGTTCGAGATTGCGGATAAAGGTGCGGCAGCACAACTCGCGCCCGCAATGCTCGTAATCCGCCAGGAGCCGCGCTTCGTCGCGCACGCCGATTTGCCGCATTTCGATGCGGGTGCGGTACCGGCGCGCCAATTCCTTGACCAGTTCGCGGAAATCCACCCGGTTTTCGGCCAGGAAATAGAAAATAATCTTGTCGCCGGAAAACAAATGCTCGACCCCGACCAGGCGCATGGGCAGTCCGCGCTCGCGAATGCATGCCTGGCAGGTGGAGAATTCCTCCGGTTCCTTCGCTTCGCGAATATGGGAAAGAATTTTTTCGTCCGCCTCGTTCGCCACCCGGAGAAATTCGCCCCGAGTCTCGTCGTCGTCGGTTTTCGGCCTGGGCTTCGTCATCGCCTCGCCCACGTCGATGCCGCGCGAAGTGCGGACAATGACTTCATCGCCGATATGAAACTCGTTCGTCTCAACCGAAAAATTTTCCGTCACCGCCATCAGGCCGTAACGAACAGACACTATATATGACATAGAGGAACTTTCCGCCGTCACGATTCCGCCTTCCCTTCCTGCCCGTATAATTGCAACTTGAGGGCGGTTTCGCCGCAGTCGGGGAACTTGGGGCATTTGACGCATACCAGCCACACTTTATGCGGCAGCGTATTGCGGTCGATTATTTGAAACCCGAATTTTTCAAAAAAATCCGGCACATAGGTCAAGGTAAACACTTCGCGCGCGCCGAACTCGCGCGCATCCTCGAGGGCCGCTTCAAGCAACATGCGGCCTATGTTCTTTTTTTGCCATTCGCGGTCGACCGCGAGCGAACGAATTTCGACCAGCCTGTCCCACGTCGCATCGACGGCGACGCAGCCGATCATCGTTTTGTCCGGCAATTCGGCCACGATGAAATCCCGAACCCGCTCGATAACGTCGCCAATGGAAAGAGGAATCATAATCCCTTCCCGGCCGAACTCGCGCGTCACATCCACTATCGCCTGGACATCGGGAAGCCTGGCTCTGCGTATGGTTATTTCCACTGCCTGTAAAACCCCTCTCCGCATTTGCGGCATACGGTCGAAAGCCGCCGAATCATGTCCGGGAAAATCGCTGTCCGTATTATGACATAAAGGCCGGAGCCAAACAAAAGGAATTTTATCACGATTCCGCGCGCGCATGCGCCGAACGCAATTCAATGTCGTCATAGCGAAGCGATGCTTCGGCGACAAACGCTATGGCGCAGGATTTTTCCCGTTCAATTTCCGAGAGGACCGAACGCTTGGCGTTGGACAGTGCGAGCGCCGCTTCCGGATGCATGCGGACGGTGAGCGTGTCGCCGCCGTGTTCGTCAAGGTGGTGGCGGATTTTCCGGATCAGTTCGAGCGCAAGCACATCCAGCGATTTCCTGATGCCTGTCCCGTTGCAGCACGGGCACGGCGTGTAGAGGGTTTTCTTGACGCTTTGGCGGATGCGCTGGCGTGTCATCTCCATTACGCCAAGCTGGCTGATGGGGAGAATCGTCGTCCGCGCCCGATCGCGGCGGGCGGCCTGCCGGAACGCGTCCTCGACCGATCGCCTGTCCTGCGCGCTGTCCATATCGATAAAATCGATCATGACAAGGCCGCCCAAATCGCGCAAACGCAATTGCCGCGCCGCTTCGGCGGCCGCTTCCTTGTTCATGGCCAGAATCGTTTCGCGGGTCGAGTCGCCTTTGCGGAAGCGCCCGGTATTGACGTCGATTGCGACCAGCGCCTCGGTTTGTTCAATCACCAGTTCGCCGCCCGAAGGCAGGCGGACGGAGCGGTCGAAGGTTCGTTCAATCGAATCCTCAATCCCGTACCGGTTGAAAATCGGCTCGTCGTCGCTGTACAAAAACAGCCGGCCGGTGAACTCCGGCATGAACACGTCGAGGAATGTTTTCGCCTGGGTGAAACCTTCCGGGCTGTCTATGATGATTTCTTCCACATCGTCGTACACGAAATCGCGAATCGCCCGAACCACCAAATCCGACTCTTGGTACAATGCAACCGGAGGCTTTGCTTTTTTCGCCTGATCCTTGATCGCGTCCCACAAGCGGGTCAGGCAGTGCAAATCGGTTTGCAATTCGTCCTTGCCGTGTCCCATGCCTGCGGTGCGGATGATATATCCCATGTCTTTCGGCGGATCGAGTTGTTCGAGAACCGCTTTCAGGCTTTGGCGTTCCTTGTCGTCGGTGATCTTTTTCGACACGCCGCGCTTGGACACGGCGGGCATAAGAACAAGGTACCGGCCCGGCAGGGAAATATACGTTGTAAGGCTTGGGCCTTTGTTGGCAAGCTGTTCGCGGGTGATTTGCACCAGGACTTCCTGTCCCTTGTAGAGCATGTCTTCAATCGAGGGGCGTCCGCCGCCGCGTTTTTCCTTGCGTTTTCGGCGTTTCAGCACATCGTCATAGCCGCCGAACGGCGGAATAATGTCGGTAACGTGAAGAAAACCGTTCTTTTCGCCGCCAATATCGACAAACGCGGCCTGCAAGGTCGGCTCTATGTTTTGCACCTTGCCCTTGTAAATATTGCCGTGGGCGAATCCTTTCCCGCCGCGTTCTATATACAGTTCTTCCAGTCCGCCCGACCCGGCAATGGCGACGCGCACCTGCTCCGCGTCCAGCACATTCATGAGCACTCGCCTGAGCGGTCGCGCACTGTCGGAAAGTTGTTGCGCCGCTGCCGGCGCGCTTTCCGCGTCCTTTTGTTTCCGTTCCCGTTTCCGAGCCAAAATCGCCTCTCCCATTTCAGATGTTTATACGCCCTCAAATGCAAATCCGGCCAACGGTTATGACGGTCGGATCTCCATTTTCCTGTTTTTCAAAGACCAGCGCAAGAGACTGGTTGGATAAATTTCCCGCGCAGTTCGGCGGGAAGTTTCGGCGTTCCTCCGCGGCTTGAGCACACAAAGCCCGCCACTTCGAGCGCCGTGGACGCAATCGTCCTCACCGGCCAGCCTTTCAATAATCCCATCATCGACGCCGCGGTCACCGAATCGCCCGCGCCGATCGTATCCTCAATCTCGCCGTACCGTTTCGGCGGTTCCTTGTACAACGTCTTCCCGTCATGCCACCATGCGCCTTCGGCTCCTTGCGTCACAATAACGTGCTTCACCGCGGGATACGCGGCAAACAACTGAAGAATCGCCGCTTCCGGCTCCGATGCCCACCCGAACATGTCGGCCAGAATCGGCAACTCCTCCCTGTTCATTTTCACCACGCTCGCTCGGCGCATGCCGCCGTCCAGCACATCCTCAAACACAAACGGAGCGCGCAAATTAATGTCGAAAATACGGACGGCTCCGGGCCGAACCGCATCCAGAATCGCATAATGCGCTTCCCGCCCGTTCGCGGTCCGTTGCGCGAGACTGCCGTAGTTGATCGCGTCGGTCCGGCCCGCCATGGCAAGGATCTCCGGCGTGACCGGCAAAAAATCCCAGGCGACGTTTTCATGAATTACATATGTCGCGTTGCCCCGGCTATCCAGCGTGGCGTCGACCGTGCCGGTCGGTTTTCCGGCGACGGTTTTCACCGCCGACAGATCAAGATTCATCGCGCCCAGGCGATCCGCAATCTCCCGTCCCAACCCGTCGTCGCCAACCGCCGACACGACATGCGCCTCCGCGCCCAACTGCGACGCGTGCCAGGCGACGTTGGTTGGCGCGCCGCCCAGCGCCTTTCCGTCCGGCAGCATGTCCCACAACACTTCTCCCAGACTCATGGTTATCTGTTTCGTCGGCATGAACATTCTCCCGGTTGCTTTCGCGCCTTATAAAATGTACAGTTGATCGCTTGGCTCCGGCAGAACTCGCCGGAGCAATCCGAGAACCCAGAAAGGCAAGGTATGCACGATACTGAAAAACCACAAGAGAAAAACGAACAAAAACGCATCCTCACCGGCGACAGACCGACCGGACGCCTGCATCTTGGCCACTATGTCGGTTCGCTCAAGTCGAGAGTCGCGTTGCAGCATACCTACAACACCACCCTCATTGTCGCCGATCTCCACATGTTGACCACCAAGCCGAACCGCGACGCGATTGAGCACATTGTCGAAAACGCGCGCGGCCTGGTGCTTGATTATCTCGCAGCCGGCATCGATCCGGAAAAAACCACCATCTACCTCCAGTCCGCCGTCCGCGAAACGTACGAACTCAACCTGATCCTTGAAATGCTCGTCACCGTCAACCGGCTGACCCGCGTTCCTTCAATCAAGGACATGGCCCGCGCCGCCAACCTGTCCGACGAAGAAATGCCGTTCGGCCTTCTGGGCTATCCCGTGTTGCAGGCGGCGGATATTCTCCTGCCGCGCGCGCACCTGGTTCCGGTCGGGAAGGACAACGAAAGCCACGTTGAAGTCACCCGCGAAGTGGCCCGCCGCTTCAACCAGCTCTACGGCGAAGTGTTCCCCATTCCCGACGTCCTTATAGGCGAAGTCCCGACCCTGCTCGGCACCGACGGCCAGGGAAAAATGTCGAAATCGCTCGGAAACACCATCTATCTGTCCGACGACGAAAAAGCGGTGAACAAAAAAGTTCGCGGCATGTACACCGATCCGAAACGCGTCCACGCCGACATTCCCGGAACCGTGGAAGGCAATCCCGTTTTCCAGTACCACGACGCGTTCAATCCGGACAAGGCGCAGGTCGAGGATTTCAAAAACCGCTACCGCGAAGGCAAAATCGGCGATCTCGAAATCAAGGACGCTCTCGCCCTCGCAATCAACAATTTCCTCGCGCCCATGCGCGAACGCTATGCCCGCTACGAAGCCGATCCCGGATTTGTCGATCAGGTCATCATGGACGGCACGGACAAAATGCGGGAAGTCGCCGCCCTCACGATGAAGGACGTTCGCTCCGCCATGGGCCTCGCGGGCGCCATGAACCGGATTTCCCGCGCGGCGGAAAAACGGCGGAAAAAATTGACGAAAGGATAATATCCCCTATGTGCGGAATTGTTGCGGCAATCGGCCTCCCCGACGCGCTCCGCGTTGTTTTGGACGGGTTGTACGCGCTTGAGTATCGCGGCTACGACTCGGCCGGCGTCGCCTGGCCGGAAAAAGACGGGTTTGCCCGTTTCCGCGTATCCGGGCGGGTCGCGGATTTGGGGAAAAAATTGGGCGGCGCCGTCGACAACGGCGTCGACTGCGCCATAGGCCATACGCGCTGGGCCACACACGGCCCGCCGGTCGAAAAAAATGCCCATCCGCAAATCAGCTCGGACGGGAAAATCGCCGTCGTCCATAACGGCATTATCGACAATTACGCGGCGATCAAGAACGAACTCTCGGAACAAGGGTTCACTTTCAGTTCCGACACCGATACCGAAGTCGCGGCCAATCTGATCGCCTCGCTCTATACGGGCGATTTGGTCAAGGCTGTCGAGCAAACGCTCCCGCGATTGGACGGCACCTTCGCCTTCGTCATCATGGCGATGGACCAGCCCGGACTCCTCGTCGCGGCGCGTCGCGGCAGCCCGCTCGCGGTCGGTCTCGGCGCGGGCTTCCATATGGCCGCATCCGACGCCATGCCGATAGTCGACCACACCAAACGGGTGGTCTTTCTCGACGACGATCAGGTCGCCGTCCTCACCACCGGGCAATGCGAAATCCGCGAAAACGGCGAGTCGGTGGAATACGCCTGCTCCGAAATCACCTGGACCGCCGAACAAGCGCAAAAAAACGGCTATCCGCATTACATGCTCAAGGAAATTTACGAACAACCGGTCATTCTGGAAAACATGTTCCGCAACCGGCTTCGCCTGCCGCCCTCCGCAACCGAGGATCCCGAGTTCGTCTTCGAGGACGCAATGCCTCCGGACGAGTATTTTCATAACGTCAGCCGAATCGTCATGCTCGCCCAAGGCACCGCCTACAACGCCTGCATGGTCGGGCGGAACATTCTCGAACGAACGACGAAAATCCCCGCGTATCCCGAATACGCCGCCGATTTCCGTTACCGCGATCCGATTCTCGATCCGTCCGTTCTGGTTATCGCCGTCACCCAGTCCGGCGAGACGATGGACACGTTGCACGCCGTGCGCCACGCCAGGGAAGCCGGCTGCAAAGTGCTGGCCATCGTCAACGCGGTCGGTTCGTCCATCGCCCGCGAAGCGGACAGCGTCCTGTACCTGAATTGCGGGCCGGAAATCGGCGTCGCCTCGACCAAAGCGTTCACCGGCATGATCGCGGGCATGTATTTCCTCGCGCTCCGCATCGGACAAATTCGCGGGTCTCTCGACCGGGCGGAACTGCGCCGCCGCGTTCACGATCTGCTCGGCGTCGGCAGTCGCCTTCAAGGTACGCTCGCGCTGGAACCGCGGGTCAAGAAAATAGCGGAAAAATACAGGGACGCGAAAAACTTCCTTTTCCTCGGGCGCGGCACCGGCTGGCCGCTGGCGATGGAAGGCGCGCTCAAGCTCAAGGAAGTCTCGTACATCCATGCCGAAGGCTACGACGCGGCGGAGATGAAACACGGGCCGATCGCGCTGGTTGATGAAAACATGCCTGTTCTCGTGATCGCCTTGCAGGGCGGACGCCGCTACGAAAAAATCCTCGGCAACATCCAGGAAATCAAGGCGCGCAAAGGAAAAGTCATCGCCATCGCCAGCCAGGGCGATACAACCATCGCCGGCCTCGCGGACGACGTCATTTATATCCGTTCCGAATCCGGCATCATGAACTCGATTTGTTGCGCAATCCCGCTCCAGCTCCTTGCCTACCACATCGCCGTCTCACGCGGTTGCGACGTGGACAAACCGAAGAATCTGGCAAAAAGCGTCACCGTGGAATAACGCCCGAATACATCTCCAACGTATCGCAAAACCATGGCAGCCGCCGACGCCATGGTTTTTTTTATCCAAAAACGACTTGTATTACATATTACAGGGGGTATACTGTAAAAAAGGACGCTTTCCCATGCAACCCATTCATAAACACCGCATCGACAACCGCGTGTATGAGCAAGTGCTCGACATGATCAAAACGGGCAAATGGAAAGCGGGCGAAAAACTGCCCAGCGAAAGCGAGCTCTGCGCAATACTTGATGTCAGCCGCGTTTCCGTGCGTTCCGCGTTGCAGCGGTTGCAAGCGCTCGGATTCATTGAAGTCAAGCGGGCTAAAGGCTCGTTCGTATGCGGCACCGACGAATTGTTCGATTTTTCCAGTTTGGATGAAACCATCAACCTGAGCAAAAAAGATTTTCAGGACATTGCCGAACTGCGCAGTATGATAGAGGAAAAATCCATCCGGATAATTCTGGCGAAAAACGGCGACGCCAACCTTGACACCATCGAACAAGCATATCAGGGCATGGTCAAAGCGGTGAAAGACACTGATGTCAAAACTTTTACCCTCTACGATCACCAGTTCCACCAGGCGGTGATTTGCGCATCGGGCAACACCAAACTTATCCAGATAGCCCAAATCTTCCGCGAGGATTTTTTCCGCTATCTCCATGAGAGCAACAAGTTCATGCTCCGCGATTTTGAAAACAAGAAGAAGTTCCGTTCACATTTCAAGGAAAGCCTGATTTGGCACACTGAACTGAGAGACGCGCTGCATAATTGCGACGCAAACGCTGTGGCAATACAGGAGCGCCATATCAGAAGAAATATCGAACGGCTTGAACATTACTTTCATCACCAGGACGCGAAAACCGGAATTCCGGTCCCGTAGACTTCTCAAAAAACCATTGTGGCCCACACTGTCGTCACGGCGCACCGTGACGCGCCTTTGTTGTGTCTTTTGAAAGGAAACCGTTATGCGTACCGTCTTGCGTTGTTTTCTGGCCATAGTTCTCCTCCCGGCTCTCGCCGTCGCCTCCGCGCAGGCAATGGATCTCAAGTTCGCCATTGCCACCCCGCACGGACATCACGCCACCGTCGGCATGGAAAAAGCACTTGAACTGGTTAAAAAATACACCGCCGGAAAAATCACCGGTGAAGTGTTCGTCGGCGGCCAGCTCATCTCGGGCGAGCGCGAATTGATGGAAGGGTTGCAGTTCGGCACTGTCGACTTCGGCCTCGTCTCCACCGGCATGATGACCGCATACGATGAGCGCTTCGCCCTGTTCAGCCTGCCGTATCTGTTCCGCGACGTCAATAACGCCTTCGCGACCTGCGACGGCCCGATTGGCGACGCATTCGCCAAAATCGTCGCCGACACTTCCGGACTCAAGCTGGTCGGCTGGATCATGGGCGGAACCCACACCATGACCACCAGTAACCGGCCGATCAACACCATGGCCGACATCAAGGGCCTGAAAATCCGCTGCATGGAAAACCCCATCATCACCGAAGCATGGAAAGCCTACGGCGCCGTCGCCACGCCCATGTCCCTGGGCGAAGTGTTCACCGCACTGCAACAGGGTACTATCGACGGACAGGACAACAGCTCCGCCAACACCTATGCGAACAAATACTATGAAGTGCAAAAATACCAGGTCATGACCCAACACATGATCGTTCCCGGATTCTTCGTCATGTCCCAGGCCGTCTACGACGCCATACCGGACGACTTGAAACCAGCCTTCGACCGCGCCATCGCCGAAGCCACCCAGTTCCAGCGCGAAGAAAACGCCCGGCAGGAAGCGGCCGCCGTCGAAAACATGAAAGCGCGCGGCATGGAAATATGCTATCCCGACAAGACCGACTTCATCACCGCCGCGGCTCCGGTAAAAGAAGCCTGGATCAAGAAAATGGGCGGCGAAATGGCACAGTGGATCGACGATATCCAGAACAAATACTAAGCCCTTGTTGTGCATCGCGGGTGTTTTTCCCATAAAAAACGCCCGCGTGTTCTTCCTTATGTAAAGGTTGCATAATGACCGCATGTATTCTTTTCGGAAGCCTGGCGGGCGCGTTCCTTATCGGCATGCCCATCGGCTTCGCGCTCGGCTTCTCCAGCCTGGTCGCCATTTATTACGCCGGAGGCGGAGTTACGCCCATCCTGATGCTGCAAAAAATGTTCGCCTCCAACGATTCGTTCCCGCTGATGGCGATTCCCTTTTTCATTCTCGCCGGCGGCGTCATGACCCAGGGCGGCATTTCGCGGCGTTTGGTCGACTTCGCCAACCTGCTCGTCGGCAAACTGCGCATCCCCGGCGGACTCGCCGTCGTCGCCGTTTTGGGAAGCGTGTTCTTCGGCGCCATTTCCGGTTCGCCCGTCGCGACCGTCGCCGCCATCGGCGGCATCGTCATACCGTCCATGGTGCAACGCGGATACACCAGACCGTTTTGCGGCGCGGTGCAAGCGGCGGCCGGACCGCTTGGCGCGCTCATCCCTCCCAGCATCGGGCTCATCATTTACGGCGTAACCGCCAACCAGTCGATTAGCGATCTGTTCCTCGCCACCGTCATTCCCGGTCTCCTCATGGGTCTGGCCCTCATGATTGTCAGCGGCTATATCGCCAGTAAACGCAGTTACGGAGCGATCGACGTTTCCTCCCTCCCTTCGGCCAGGGAAGCGATCAAGCAAGCCTCATGGGCGCTGTTCATGCCGGTCATCATTCTCGGCGGCATCTACGGAGGCATATGCACTCCGACCGAAGCGGCCGTTCTGGCCGTCGCCTACGGCTTTCTCGTCGGCACATTCGTCTACCGCGAACTGAAGCCTCCGATGTACCTCAGTTTGCTGGTCGACGCCGTCGTCGGCACCGCGCTTATCATGATAATCATTTCGTTCTCCAGCGTCTTCAGCACCTTTCTCGTCGGCAACCGCATACCGCAGTTCGTCGCCGGCCAAATCCTGAGCATTACCGAGAACGTTTTCCTCATCATGCTTCTCATCAACATCATGCTCCTGATCGTCGGCACCTTTATGGACCTCGGCCCCGCCGTTGTGATTCTCGTCCCCATTCTTATGCCGCTGGCCGACAAGATGAACTACGACCTGATTCATTTCGGCATCATCGTCACCACAAACCTGCTCATAGGTCTCGTCACGCCGCCGGTCGGCATAAGCCTGTTTATGGGAGCGCGCATATCCGGCGCGAAAATGGACGCAATCATCAAGGAATTGTGGCCGTTCCTCGTCACCATGATATTTGTGCTGGCGCTGGTGAATTTCTTCCCGTCACTTTCGCTGGCCTTGCTCCATCTGGTCGGGTCGCGATAGAAAGAGGCTTTCCATGTTAAAAGCATTTAAAACACTCATGGCCGGAATCAACAAACTGTGCGAATGCGTCACCGCGCTTATGTTGCTGGTCATGACGCTGGTGATTCTGTTTCAGGTCGTCTGCCGCTTTTTCGGAACCGGTTTCGACTGGACGGAGGAATTGGCGCGATACCTTTTGATCTGCGTCGTCATGCTCGGGACCGGCATCGGCGTGTATCGCGGCGGCAATATCGGCATTGAAGCGCTTATCAATGCCGTCTCGCCCGCCTGGCGGAAGTTTCTCACCATCATCATGCACTGCGGCTGCCTGCTCCTGTTCGGCGAAATGATCCGCTACGGCTGGCGCGTCATCAAAATCACCAGCCGACAGACTTCGCCCAGCATGCAAATTTCCATGGGAATACCCTACAGCGTCATTTTCGCCGCGGTCGTCATTATTTTTCTCCACACACTGGTCATGCTGCTCGACCAGTTGTTCAAAAAGCCCGCCGCGCCCACCGGCGCGGACGCATAAACGAAAGGCACATATGACGGCACATCAACAATACGATATCGTTCTGTCCGGCGGGCGGGTTGTTTGTCCGGCGGGCGGAACGGACAAAGTACTGGACCTGGCGATAGCCGATGGAAAAATCACCGCGCTGGGCAGCGGATTGTCCGGCCGCGAAATCATCGACTGCGCCGGAAAAATCGTCACTCCCGGCCTCATAGACGGCCACGCGCATTTTTACACTTCCGCGCATGGCGCGATTGCCGCCGACGAGGCGGGCGTTCGTTCCGGCGTCACCACTCTGGTGGACGGCGGCAGCGCCGGGTATATGACGTGGGACGATTTCCGCAAGCAGGACATGACAGGAACGGCGACGGATGTATATGCCTATCTGCATCATCATCCGATCGGGCAGGCGGTGATGGAGGAGGTATGGCGCAAGAGCCGGTTTCGCCAGCGGCTGGAACGCTTCAAGGAAACGGTCGAAGCCAACCGCGATCGCATCATCGGCATGAAGGACAGGGCGGTCGGATCGTTTATCCGCGGAGCGGGCATTGCGGGAGTGGAGGAAGCGCGAAGCGTATGCGCGGAACTCAAGATTCCGTATGTTGTGCATATTGGGATTGACAAGTCGGACGACATGCCTGATCGGGAGTTGGACGCTTTTACTCGCGAGCTTCTCAATCTGCTGGCGCCGGGCGATATTATTTCCCATATGTGTACGGGCAAGCGCGGCGGCGTTATTCGTGCCGACGGCGCGTTTGATCGCGAGTTGCGCGCGGCGCGCGAGCGCGGCGTTTTGTTTGATTGCTGTTGCGGCATGACCAATTTTTCCGCTTCCGTGTTTCGCATGGCGAAGGAGCGCGGATTTTTGCCTGATGTGGTGACGACTGATTTGACGACGGGCGCGTTGAGTGGTCCGGCCCGCAACATCGGCGTTATTCTTTCGAAATTTGCGGCCATGGGCGTTTCATGGCCGGAAGTGATTGACTGGGTGACGGGCAAGGCGGCCGCTTCGATCGGCATGGCGGAAAGCAAGGGCAGGTTGGCTGTTGGCAGGCAGGCCGACATTACCGTCAGCGGTTTGCAAACGGGCGAGTACCGTTTTCTTGATTGTTTCGGGGGCGAGGTGTTTACCGGGAGCGAGTTGTTTGTTCCCGAGCAGGCGTTTGTCGCCGGCAAGCGGTACGACGTTGTTCACAGCGGCGGCCCGACTCTGCTCGACTAATGCATGAATGCATGCCGAAGGCTGCCAAACCTTCCGCAACCAGTAAAAAACTGTCTGTCCGACACGGACTCGCAGGGGGTTTGGGGGCGCGCGAACAGCGCCCCCCAGTCCTTAATCAATGCCGCGCGG
>DAIPJX010000244.1:0-3608 GCA_036770065.1 Planctomycetota bacterium | reverse complement strand
CTTGTTGCTTGTTGGTGGACAAGGTGAGAGTGCGTCGGACTCCCTTGTGGTCGACAATGACCATTCGCCACTTCGGGAGCATAACCGGATTGCCGTCAGCGCCGATCATCGGCACCCGCTTGCCGGTGGCGGGGTCTTTTACTTTTTTCGGTGTTTTAAAAATCGTTGCCATTGTGTCCCTTCTCGCTATTCGACTTTTGTCGCGGTTAGCATTTCTTTGCGCAGAATCGCATTGATCCTGCTTTGATAGCCCTTTCCGTATGTTCGGAGCCAGGCCAAAACGTCCGAGTCAAGCCGAATGGTCGTCACCTGCTTGACCGGTTTGTACATGAATTTGTGTTCTGGAATATCCGAGCAATCAATTTCGGAATCAGGAAGTTTATCCAGAGCGTCAAGCATGGCGATTTGCTTTTTGGTAAGTTTCGGCAAATTACTGGGGTCAAGACTGAGCTTGATAGTAGGCTTTTTGCTCATTTTTCATTGCCTTTCGTGCTGAAATAATCCGAATAACATCGCCCTCGCGCTCGGCAAATACGACGAACAAAAGCGTGTTTCTGACAAGTCCGACCGTAATCCATCGATCTTCGTTTTCGCTGTGCTCTATGTCGTATTCTTCAATCCGTCCGGGATCGAAAAAAGCCAATGAGGCGGTGGCGAAATCAATGCCGTGCTTATGCTTGTTTTCGGCAGCTTTCTCGTCGTCCCACGTAAAATCCATATCGCGCCTTTTTATGATAATGTCAATACAAAACTGTCAAACATTCACAATACTCCCTCGCAACCCGCCTGTCAACCCGCGTTACGCGGAACCGAGTCATTCAAAAGCCCGCAATCGCCGCGCCTCCTTCAGCGCCTCCGCTTCCCGGCGTTCGGCGGCGTCGGCCAGCCATGCCCGGATTTTCCCGGCAATCCACACCTTGCGCCCGCCGAGCGTCATTGCCGGGGGAATTTCGAAGCGTTCCACCATGCGCTGCAATGTCCGGTCGGAGCAGTTGAATGCGCGGCACATCTCCGGTTTGGTCAGATAGGCGCTCTCGCTGTAATTGTCCAGGCTGATGGTTGTCGTCGCCGGGGCGGCGGCAACCGCGCCGCTCCCGCCCGCTTGAATGTTCCCGCCTTCCGGCGAAAAGTCAATGTCAGTCATAATTCCCCCCTTATCCTAACTGTGTTTTTGTGGTTGGCGCAATTGTGCCGGTGCAGAATGAATCACGCCGAACTTCATGGCGGCAGTGACGCGGCACTGGCGTTTCCGCTTCGCCGTAAGCGGAAGCCTCCGAGTAGCCGCACGTATCGCAGACGAACGTCCATAGACACCGCTTGGCGACGGTGCAGACAGGCTTTTCGAGATACGTCCCGAGACTGTTCGCCAGTGTTTTCAGCGTGTAGAACTTCGCCGCGTCGTTTGTCTTGACCACATGCACGAATCGCGACATCGCCGAGGCGATTTCCGCTTCCGCTGCCTTGCCGGTATCGAGCCACAGTTCCGCCATCAACGCCGCGCCTTCCAGCGTCACCGGATCGTCGCAGTAACGCTCCCCCGCCTGTTCTCTGGCGTTCCGCCAGAGTGAAAGAATCAAAAGAATCGAAGAAGAAGAAAAAAGAATATTCTTTTCTTTTTTATTATTTAATTCTTTATTCATATATAGGGCTGGTGGATTTTTGGAAAAACGGTTGGTGTTCTCCAACCCTTCCGGAATGTCGAAGCCTTGGCCGCTTCGGGAGTTGTCGTCGTCGAAATGTTGGTGGAATTTTGTCGTTTCGGTTGGTAGCGAAATGACCCCGGAATCATCGCTCTCTTCCCCCTGTATGGAGAAGGGAAAACTGCGAACCGTCACCACGGAGAACTGCCGGTTTTCCGGAACGCCGCATTGCACTGCGCCCTCGCGTTTCAGAACATCAAGGGCGGAGCGGACGGCGTTCCGGTCGAAGCCGGTAATCCCGCATATCTCGGCCTGGGTGGCCGTCAGTTGCCCCGGCAATAACCGCACGGCGGCGGAGCCGACGGTTTCGGTTATTTCCCTATGCGTGGCCGACGCCAGAAAAGCCATATAGACGCGAAAGGCGTTTGCATCCCGCCAGACCGGAGTATTGAAAACGCCGCGTCCAACCGGGAACCAGCCGCCGTAATTACACAAGACCTTCATCAAACGCCCCTCCATCGTCCCGCCCAAAAATACCGTTCCGCATCATCCCCCGCGTTTTGTACCATGCCGCCAGCTTCTCCACGTCCGTTTCGCTGAACACGCGCCGCCCGCCCATGCGGTTGCCCGCGTCCGGCGCGCCCTTGCGCAGTGCATTGAAAAGAGAGTCGCGGGAGACGCCGAGTTTCTGCGCCGCTTCGCCTGTTGAATAGAATAGCATGTCTTGCCTCCTGATGTTTGAAAGTATCTCCATGTTTTGCATTCATCCCTTCCCCTGAAGGATGAATAAATCCCATTGTGTCGTGCTCGTCAGCCGTTCCCGCACAGCGTATTTTCCGCTTCCGCGTTGTGCGCGATAGAATCGTTATCGTGGGTTTTGAAATGAACTCAAGAACTATTTTTCTTGGGGTTTTCGAGGGGTATGTCATTGTCGGACCTTGCCGGTCTTTCACGGTTCAAAAGTCGGACAGCATCCAAACAGTGGAAGGCGGCGGCGGTTTTCCGTAACGGCAAGCGGCAAAACCAGAAGCCGGATTTCTGCCAACCATCACCGGAAACTTGTAAAAATCTGCTGTCGGGCAGCGATTTTTTCCGTTTGCCATCGAGTATGTCGATCACCGAAGCCGCAAGATGGCGATTGCCCATGTCGTGATCGTCGGCACCGACGCCAAGAAAAACAGCAATCAATGGACCGGGAACTCCGGTGCCATTGTTGACGTAGTTGTGATTGTACCCGTCATTGGTTTTCGCCAACACAACGATTTTCGTCGCACCCTCCAAGAGAAAAATTGAAAAAACTTGGTTTCCCGGACAGGCGCCGTCAGGGGCAAGCATGCAAAATGCAAATGTCGGCGCCCCTTTTCCCACAGCTTCACTTTTCAAAATCGAGTCGAAAAACGTGCGTATAATCGAAGTGAAACCAAACGTCGGCACGGATGACCGGCTTCGTCAAACAGAGAAACGGGATTTATGATCACAGAGCGCTTGTCGGAGAATTGCATTGTTCCGTCCTCGCGGAAGGTTCTCAACCGCGCCAATAGGGCGGGGACAGGGTACGACGGAAGGTTTGCATTTGTTGCGAGCTTTTCCCACAGCCGTCGTCAATCCCGGGAACGCGGGCTGGCATCTGTGTCGACGCGGCAAGCCGCTTTCGACACTCCCCGCCGACCGGTTGCGCTCCGCGCGCATTATCATGACGCCCGCGTTTTGAGAAGCGGTTTCCCCGCTCTCGCGCTGTTCATTCCTGCCGCACCGTCAGGAAACGCCAAGAGTATTCACGGCGCTTTTACCCGTGCCGCAGGAAACAATACTCATGCAATCACCCGGCCACACAGCGGCTATTTCGATAAGAACGGAGGATTATATGGATAACGAATTGAAAAATGCGGCACTCGAAAACACCGGCGCAGTCGCCAGCATCGAACGCGGCGGTTTCGATCATGCCGACGCCAAGGAAAAGACGGGGAG
>DAIPJX010000243.1:0-3623 GCA_036770065.1 Planctomycetota bacterium | reverse complement strand
GTTTTTTTTCTTGCGCGCATCGTACGCCTTTATCGTTGCCAAGGCGGCGATGGAGGAGTATACTCGCGGGCAGTGGAGGTGGCAGGTGTGTGCATATGCGGTTCATGCCGCGTGACCCT
Source organism: Planctomycetota bacterium (assembly GCA_036770065.1). Taxonomy (GTDB): domain Bacteria; phylum Planctomycetota; class SZUA-567; order SZUA-567; family SZUA-567; genus JAJBSZ01. Next base: position 3,504 of record DAIPJX010000243.1, on the reverse strand, counting down.
CACCGAAAGGAAAAAGACCGCCATGCCGACGAATGAAACGGATGTGGCGAACAGCGTGATTTTCGTGTTGGCAAAAGACGCGATGGAACGCGAAGCCATGCGGGCGGCCCTGGCCGAAGCCGGACTCCTCGTCATCGCGCTTGAATCGATCAATGCCGCCATAGCCCTCTTCGACAATCGCGCCGTCTGCGATGCGCTCGTCGTCTCCACCGATGTGCTGGAAAAACACCCCGAACAAATCGACCGGCTGATCGCGGCAAAAACGCCGTCGCCGGCGATCATCGTCTACGGCGTCGATCCGCTCGCCAAAGCCGTCCTCTATTGCTTGAACAAGGGCGCCGTGGATTTTCTCGCCAAACCCTTCGAACCCGACGATCTTGTGCGGGCGGTCGAGCGCGCCGTCAGGCGGGACAGCGATAAAATCGGGGAAAAACCGAAAGTCGACTCCATCGTCGGCATCCGCCCGGTGGCCGACTGGCTGGAAATCACCGCCTCGTCCGAACTGGAACAGTTCCGGCGGATCCAGCGCTTTTCCGATGCGCTGTTCGCCAGCCTGCTTCCCGCCCAGGTCGTCGAAGATCTGAAAATGGCCATCGAAGAAGTCGGAAGAAACGCGGTCGAATGGGGCAACCGATTCGACCCCGACAAACGGGTGCGTGTCAGCTATTGCCTGTTTGACGACCGTATCGTCATAAAAGTGCAGGACGAAGGCGAAGGCTTCATCCCCCAGGACATCCCCGATCCGACCGCCAATCCGCTCAAAACCATGCGCGACCGCATCGAGGCGGGCAAGCGCCCCGGCGGCTACGGCGTTTATCTTATCCAGAAACTGGTCGACGATATCGTCTACAGCGAAAAAGGCAATGTCGTTCTCCTTATCAAATATCTTCCCGAACCGGGACAAGCGGAGAAAAAGCAATAATGGCGGGATGGTCCGATTTGATGATGCGACACGTCGACACGCTCCTGGACGGAATGGACAGGGACGCGATCCTCGCGCGCTACGGCTGGGTGGAGGAATACGCCGGGCGGGCGGGCGAAGCGCTCTCGCCCGAAAGCCTGGCCGGGACGCCGCCCGAAAAAATCTATCGGACTCTGGACAGCATCCGCCTGCCGAAAGTCCAGGTGCGCATGACGAATTTGGGACGCATGAACCAGGCCGAAGACGTCGTGGCCGGCATCGCCGCGCTTTTGTCCGAACCCGGCGACTTCGCCCGAAAATACCGGGCGGGGAAAATTCCGCAAGCCGGCGTCGTGGCCTTGTCGCAAATACTGACCTTGGCGCGCCCGGATCGCTTCGCCATACGAAACGCGCCCTTCACCCGCGCCTTGGCCAAACTGATTCCTCTCTACACCGCCAAAGCGCTCGATGAGCTGGGATATGAGGAATATCTCGATATGTGCCGCGAACTCGCCCGCGTCGCCGTTCTTGCCTTTAAAAATCGCGGGCTGGGCGAGTGGGCGGAGCGTTACAGGTTTTTGCTCCTGTACGCGCTTTTGGTTGGAGAGTAGCGTTCGCCGGAACGCACTGGGCGAAAGACGGAAAAACATTCGCCTGATTTTTCGCAGAGGAGACGGAGCATGAAAAAAATACGACCGCTTACCGAAACACCCGCCTGGAAAGCGCTGGCGCGCCATCAAAAATCCATGGTGAAAATAAAAATGCGCGACCTGTTCGCCAAAGACGCCAAACGTTTTTCCCGTTATTCCGTTTCCTTCAACTCCATGCTTCTGGACTATTCGAAAAACCGCATCACCGACCAGACCATGAGCCTGCTGTTCGACCTCGCCAGACAGGCGGGCGTTGAAGAATACCGCGACCGGATGTTCGGGGGAGAGACAATCAATTTCACCGAGCATCGCGCGGTTCTCCACACGGCGCTGCGAAACCTGTCCGGAAAACCGGTCGACGTCGCCGGAGAGAACGTCATGCCCGCCGTATTCCGCGTGCTCGATCACATGAAGAAATTCTCCGGCGATATTCGTTCCGGAGCCTGGAAGGGATTCACCGGCGAAAAAATCTCCCACGTCGTCAACATCGGCATCGGCGGCTCCGATCTCGGCCCCGCCATGATAACCGAAGCGCTCTCGCCCTATCATGACGGACCGGAAGTCCGCTTTGTTTCGAATGTGGACGCGAGCGACTTTGCGCAAAAAACAAAAAATCTCGACCCCGCCTCCACCCTCTTCATCGTCGCCTCGAAGACGTTCACCACCCAGGAAACCATGACGAACGCGGCCACCGCCAGAACATGGCTGCTGAAAAAGCTCAAGGACGACAAAGCGGTCGCGAAACACTTTGTCGCCCTTTCCACCAACCGGGACGAAGTGGAAAAATTCGGCATCGATGCGGCCAATATGTTCGAGTTCTGGGATTGGGTCGGCGGCAGGTATTCGTCGTGGTCGGCCATCGGGCTTTCCATTTGCTGCGCCGTCGGTTTTGCCGGTTTCCGCGAACTGCTCCTCGGCGCGGAAGAAATGGACACCCATTTCCGCCGCGCCCGGCTCGAGAAAAACATGCCCGTCATCCTCGCCGTCCTGGGAATCTGGTACAATAATTTCTGGGGCGCGAACACCCAGGCGATACTGCCCTACGACCAGTATCTCGCCCGATTCGCCGCCTATTTCCAGCAAGGCGACATGGAGTCGAACGGCAAGCATATCGACCGGAACGGCAACCCGGTCGGATACCAAACCGGGCCGATCATCTGGGGCGAACCCGGAACCAACGGGCAACATGCGTTCTATCAGTTGATTCATCAGGGCACGCGCCTGATTCCGTGCGATTTTATCGCGCCCGCGGTGTCGCACAACCCGCTGGGCGATCACCACCTGAAGCTTCTCGCCAACTTCTTCGCGCAAACCGAAGCCTTGATGCGGGGCAAAACCCTCGCCGAAGCCAAAGCCGATCTCAAGGCCGAAGGAAAAACGGCCGCCGAAATCCGCGATCTCGCCCCGCATAAAACATTCGAGGGCAATCGCCCGACCAATTCGATACTTGTCGAGAAAATCACTCCCCGAACGCTCGGCAACCTTATCGCCTTGTATGAACACAAAATCTTCGTTCAAGGCGTGATTTGGCGCATCAATTCGTTCGACCAGTGGGGCGTCGAACTCGGCAAAGTGCTGGCGAAAACCATCCTCGCCGAAGAAAAAGCCATGCTTTCCGGCAAAAAAGCCGCGCTCTCCAACCATGATTCCTCAACCGCCGGGCTTATCAAAGCCTTCGTCGCCATGCGGAAGAAATGACGGCCGGGGCGAAACCGCGATTTTGTCCATTGACGGGGAAGGCCGGTTGCGGTGTAATAGCTGGATGATCCGCCCGGCATGCGTACCGGAGGGGATGCTATAAGTCGCGGTTTTTTTGCGGCGTAATGTTCAGCCTTATTTGGAATTGTTACGTGTTTATTGTTAATTGAGTGGTAATAATGGGTGCGCTCGCATAAAAACGCTCCTGTGGCATTTCCACACTCTATCAACGCGGCGGGGCGAAGGATATTCGCC
>DAIPJX010000242.1:0-3632 GCA_036770065.1 Planctomycetota bacterium | reverse complement strand
CAAACGGCACCGGCGGCGCGGCGCCGTCGGAGGCGAGCGCCTTGTCCGGCGGCGGCAACGGCAGCGACATGCCGCTTGGCCCTGTGTCTTTCGTCGGCGGGCGGAGCGATTCCGCGCCTTCGGCAATGCCCGTCGCGAGAACGAGACAGGCAAGGCAGACGGCGCGAACGCCGTGAGCGGTCAGCCGGCATCTTTCATGCATGCGTTATACCTCGCGTGATTGCGTCCACTACATCGCTTCCGGCGCGGACAGTCCGAGAATCTCCAGCCCGCGCGCGATCGTCAGCCGAATCGCCTCCACCATGCCCATTCGCGCCGCCGTCGCGCCGGCGTCGTCGGTGATGAACCGGTGGTTTTCCTTGTCCGTATAAATCCGGTTGAACAGGGCGCAGAGTTCCAGCAAATACGTGGCGATCAGGCTCGGTTCGTTTTCCCGTTCCGCGTATTCGAGCGCGTCCTGATATTCGGAAAGCTTGATGAACACTTCCTTGTACGCCGGGTGGGTCAGCAGGTTCCACGCCGGCGCGGCGGGCAGCGCCTTTCCGTACCGCCGCATCATCGACGACAGGCGCGCGTGCGTGTACTGGAGATACGGCCCGGAATCGCCGTGCAGGTTCAGCACCTTTTCCCAGGTAAAGGAAACGTCCTTCATGCGGCGCTGGGTGAATTCGGAAAAGACGACCGCGCCGACGCCGACTTCCTCGGCCAGTTTGTCGATGTTGTTTTTCACTTCGTCCGAACGGGCGTTTTCCCCAATCAGCGTCCGCGCCTTTTCCACCGCGCGCTCCAGCACGTCCTGAAGGAAAATGACCCGCCCCTTGCGCGTCGATCCGGTCGCGGCCGTCTCGCCGAATACGCCGGGGCCGAACGACAGCATGCCGAACTTGACGTGTTCGCAGTTCTTCGCCCACTTGTAGCCCATCAGTTCCAGCGTTTTGAAAATCTGCCGGAAATGCAGTTCCTGCTGGTTCGCCACAATATACAGCGACTTGTCGAAATGATATGCGTCATGACGGTATTCCGCGCTCGACAAATCGCGGGTCGCGTAGATCGTCGCGCCGTCGCTTTTCCTGATCAGGCATGGCGGCATGCCCCATTGTTCCAGATCGACCACAAGCGCGCCGTCGCTCTCCTTGAGCAATCCTTTTTTCCCGATCCGCTCGATGGTCGCTTCCATCTTGTCGTTGTAGAACGCTTCGCCCTTGTAGCCCTCCTCGGGGAAATGCACATTCATGCGGGCGTAAAGTTTTTTCAAATCCCTGATGCTTTCGTCCCGGAAGATCGTCCACAACCGCACCGCCTCGGGATCGCCGTCCTCAAGCTTCTTGAACCAGGCGCGCGCCTCGTCCGCGAGCGACTTGTCCTCTTCCGCCTCGATATGGTAGCGCTGGTACAATTGGAGCAGCGAATGCACGTCGACCGGCTGGTTCGGCTTTTCCTTTTCCTCCTGCTTGTACGCAACCATCAACTGGCCGAAGGTGGTGCCCCAATCGCCGAGATGGTTCATCTCCACCACATTCCATCCGCGAGCGCGGTACACGCGGGCCAGGGCGGCTCCCAGCATGGTGCTGCGGATATGATGAACGCCCAGCGGTTTGGCAATGTTCGGGCTGGAGTATTCGACAATGACCGTTTTGCCGTTTCCGTCGGCGGAACGTCCCCACGCCTTCGGGTCCGCCAGCGCGACGCCCGCGGTTTTCTCCGCCATGTACACGGGGTCGAGAACGAAATTGACGTACGGGCCGACCGCCTTGGCTTCGGTGAAAACGCCGCCTTCGGGCAGGGAAATCCGCGCGGCGATGCCCTCGGCGATTTTCGGCGGCGCGTTTTTCAATTCTTTCGCCAGCGTGAAACAGGGATAGCCGATATCGCCCATTTCCGGCTGCGGCGGTTTGACCATGCCGGCTTCAACCTCGTCCACGGTTTTGTTTATAATGGGCGCCAGGGTTTCGGCCGCCAAGCGTTTGAACCAAGTCATTCTTTCTCCAAGCGTCAACAAATATCGTACCGGTGAAACCCTCAATAGTACGTCCTGCGCAGGTTCGATTCCAGTCAAAACCGCCCGAACCGTCATTTCCTCTTGGCGCTCTCCCGGTTTTACATATAATGGTGTCCTCTTTATTTCACCGGATGAAAGGATGCAGCATGGCAGTCAGGATCTACTCGACGCAGGAACGCGCCAAAACCGTCTTCGAACCGCAAACCGAGGGGCGCGTCTCCATGTACGTCTGCGGCCCGACCGTGTACGATTCCTGCCATATCGGCCATGCCCGGCCCGCCGTCGTCTTCGACACCATCCGGCGTTATCTGGAATACTCCGGCTTTGTCGTGACCTTCATCTCCAACATCACGGACATCGACGACAAAATCATCAACCGTTCGCGCGAGTTGGGCATTTCCTGGCGCGATCTTGCCCGCCGCTATCAGGACGAGTACGAACAGGACATGGCCGCCCTCGGCGTCCTTTCCCCGTCCATCCGCCCGCGCGCGACCGAACACATTCCGGAAATGATCGCGCTGATTCAGGGGCTGGTCGACAAGGGCGTCGCCTATGTCACGCCGAAGGGCGTGTGGTTCGACGTCGCCAAATTTCCCGCCTACGGCCAATTGTCGGGCCGCTCGAAAGACGACGAAAACACCGAACACCGGGTCGAACAGGACGCTGAAAAACACAACCAGCAGGATTTCGCCCTGTGGAAATCGGTCAAGCCGGGCGAACCGCACTGGGATTCGCCGTGGGGTCCGGGACGTCCGGGATGGCATATCGAATGCTCCGCCATGAGCGGCAAATATTGCGATTTCCAGCTTGATATTCACGGCGGCGGCGCCGATCTCGCCTTTCCGCACCACGAAAACGAAAAAGCCCAGTCGGAAGCGTTCACCAACAAGCAGTTCGTCCGCTACTGGCTGCATAACGGTTTCATCACCGTCGGCAAATCCGACGGAACCGACGACGAAGGCGTCAAGATGGGCAAATCGAAAGGCAACGCGTTTTGGCTCCGGGACGCGTTCCGCGTGGCCAGTCCGGCGGCTCTGCGCCTGTGGATTCTCGGCACCCATTACCGCATGCCGATTCTCTACAAGCCCGAACTCCTGACCCACGCCGACAACGCGCTCTCCCGCGTTTACAATTGCCTGGAAGAAGCCGCTCGCGTTCTTGACAAAGCGCCCGACGCCGTGCCGGGCAACGGCGCAATCGCCGACGCCGTCGCCGGCATCACCGTCCGCTTCCGCGAAGCGATGGACGACGACTTCAACACGCCCCAGGCGCTGGCCGCCGTGTACGAAGCGGTCAACGCCATCAACCAGGGCGTGCGCGAACAGGCGCCCGCGGCGGAATTGAAAACGGCGCGGAATCTGCTGTTCGGCATGCTGGGCGTGCTCGGGCTGCCTTTGGAGCGTCGGAGCGCCGGTTCTTCGGGCGACGTGAACGGCTTGATGGAACTCCTCCTGGCGATTCGCGCCGACGCGCGGAAAGACAGGAATTTCGCCCTCTCGGATCAAATCCGCGACGGATTGAACCATCTCGGCATCGAGATTAACGATCGCGGCGGCGAGTCGACGTGGACGAAAAAATAACGGCATACATAAAAAAATAAACAAGAAAAAACTTGAAAAGGAATTTTTTTGTT
>DAIPJX010000241.1:0-3641 GCA_036770065.1 Planctomycetota bacterium | reverse complement strand
ACGTCGACGTCAGGCTTCCAACCACAGCCAGCATGCGACCGGACGGTTCGGGGTCGGCACCGGCCTTGTGCGATCCAGCCAGCGCTTCCGCAAATCCTCCCGCGCCGACGGGAAGAATGCGCGGCATTGATGGATCGCCGCAATCCGGTCGCAGCGACAACGCGAGCAGGGAAAGATCGCCGTCCTCAACCGCATCGGCAACAAGTATGCGGTTGCCGGAAGCGATCAGTTTTTTTATCGTTTCGCGCACCGACCCCACCCCCGCCCGCACATGTTCCAGCCCTATGTTCGCAATGGGCAAAGCGGTTTGCCGCGCGAGCATTTCGGCGACGTTCGCGCTTGTTACGGGATTGAACGGATCGCGTCCCGCGTCCGTTTCGTTGATGGGTTTGCCGTTCAGATAGAGCATCCCGTCCCGAATGAGCCTGCCCGTCTTCGGCATCGCCGAACACACCAGCGCCGCGGCAAAACCGTCCTCCTGCAGAATGGCCTCCGTTTCCGCCCCGGGATGGCCGCGAAGCGTCGAGTCTATTTTTTTGTACGCGACATTCGCCCCGGCCCGCCGGCAATCGCGAACCGCTTCGCGCGCGACTTCGGCGGCGGCGGCCGGTTCAAGGAACCGCGACTCATACGACACGACGACGACATCATGATCGGCGAACGTCTCTTTCATGGCATCACGCGAAAGAAGCAATGCCGTCCGCTTTCCCGCGCGGGCGAAATGAATCCCGGAGTCGCACGCGCCCGTGATATCATCGGCAAGTATAACGTCATGGGTCATAAGTTTTGGCTTTCATCCGAACAATGGGCACGATCACATGGATCATGGGTGCATAAGCAATGAGTTTATGAGGCAATCAAGGAATTGCCTGCAATGTCATTGCCATATTTTCAAACACAATACAAATCCCGGCAAACCCGGAGAAATAATCCCGTACCATTTGAAAACAAAGACATTACAAAAAGAAGGATGATTCATCTTCCCCGCCGTCGGCAAAGACCTCTTCGCGAAAACCATCACAAACCGACCACCAAAAAGAGGCTTTCGTCAAAAATAAACCACACAATGCGCTTGCACGCAAAACCGCCCGCGGTAGAATACAAGCGTATGCGCACATCCGACAGCAGAACAGGGAAAACCATGCAACCGCCCATTACATTCATCGCGCCATTCGAAAGCATGGCCGCGCAAGCGGAAAAAATCATTGCCGAACACGGATACCCGGCGAATGTCTCTCAGGGAGATCTGGGAGCGGGAGTGCGTGCCGCCGCGTCGGCATTGGAAAACGGCGCCAAAGTCATTATCAGCCGGGGCGGAACAGCGGAACTCATCCAGCAGGAACTGGCGGATCGCCTGGTCGTCGATGTCATAGACGTTGAAGCGTCCGTCTACGACATCATCAACTATCTGCACAGAAACAACAAGCCCGATTTTCGCGTCGCGGTCGTGGGCTTCCCGCAGTTCATCGCCACAGGAAAAGCCGTATGCGAAAGCATGGACATATTTCACCGCATTTTCGAAATAGCCAATGAAGCGGATGCGGTGCCCGTCGTCAATTCACTGGCGGAATGGCACGCCGACGCCGTTGTCGGCGACACGATTTCCTGCCGCCTCATGGCCGACCTCGGCTGGGGCAGCTGCCATCTGATCGAATCAAGCCCCTACTCAATCAGGGACGCATTCGAACGCGCCATGCTTCTCCTCGCCAATCTCGACCGGCAATTGACCCAGTACAAAAAACTGTCGACCGTCCTCTCGTGCGCGGTGCAAGGCATTGGCATAATCGATGAAAACGGGGTTGTGGAAGACATCAACCTGGGATGCCGCTCGCTCCTGGGCGTAGAACCCGACAACGCTATCGGAAAATCGCTGTCCACCATCATCCCCGAAGTCGATACCGCCGCCCTGCTCGGCAGGCGCGAAGGGCAGGAAGAATACGTTATCGACAGAAAAGGCGAGCAGCTTGTCATCGATTTTGTCCCGCTTTCTCCCGAATCATCGGAAAAATCCGACGGATTCGTCATGACCGTTCAGCCGGCGCGGCGCATTCAGGAGATGGAAAACGCCATTCGAACCAAACTCCGCCATCAGGGTTTTCTGGCCCGAAAACATCTTCATGACATTCTCCACGACAGCCCCGCCATGAAACATACAATCGCCATTGCCGAAGAATACGCCAAAAGCGACGCCAACATCATCATCACCGGCGAAACGGGAACCGGGAAAGAACTGTTCGCCCAGGGAATACACAACGCAAGCGCCCGTTCGGGCGCAATGTTCGTCGCAATCAATTGCGCCGCGCTTTCGCCGACCCTTCTCGAAAGCGAACTGTTCGGCTATTCTCCCGGGGCGTTTACAGGAGCGCTCCGTTCCGGAAAACCGGGGTTGTTTGAAATGACCCACAAGGGGACGCTCTTTCTCGATGAAATCGGCGAAATGGATCCGTTTCTTCAGACCCGGCTTCTTCGCGCCATTCAGGAGCGGGAAATAATGCGCATCGGCGACAACAAGGTGATTCCCGTCGATGTTCGCATAATCGCGGCCGCAAACAAGGATCTGGAAAAGGAGGTGACGCTCGGCAATTTGCGGATGGATCTGTTTTTCCGCCTGAACGTCCTTTCCCTGTCCCTTCCGCCGCTTCGCGAAAGAAAAGAGGACGTTGTTCTGCTTTTAAAACATTATCTGGCCAAACATGCGGAACGAATGGGCGTCGCATTGCGCATGCCCGGCGATGATTTTTTCGCCGGCCTCGCGCAATACGAATGGCCGGGCAATGTCCGCGAGCTGGAGAATCTCGCCGAACGGTATGTTGTTTTGCAAAATCGTCCGGAAAGCGGAGATTTCAGGGGATTTCTGCCGTCATTCAGTCCGCCTGGCGCCCGTTCGACGCTTCCGGACGGGGACGGAACGCTTGACGGCGTTATCCGGAACGCGATTACCAGAACTCTGGAAGAAGAGCACGGCAATATCCAGCGCGCTTCGCGCCGATTGGGCGTCACGCGAAACACGGTTAAACGGTGGATGCGCGAACAAAAGGGCGAGGCCGAATAGGCGCGACCCGAAATCACCGCCGGCACAAAGAAAACCGATCCGCGAAAGGCGGCTTCACGTTCCGGATCGAACGGCGAACGGCCGAATCGGTTTTTTTGCCGATATTCAGGAGCGCTTCCTTGCCGCCGTGCGCATGACGGCGAGCGAGTTGCCGCCGGTAAGCGCCAATTCCATCTCCCGCACCCGTTCAGGATCCACGCACCGCGCATGGAATACGGCCTGATCCACATCCGCCCCGTTTTCCACCCGCCACCGCTCAACATCCGCCCCGCCGTCATTTCTCATTTTCGAATAATACACGGCAAGCCCCGCGGCCATTCTCTCCGCCTCGGGCGTTTTTTCGCCGCGCAACAAAACAATAGCCCCGTTACGCTGACTGTTGATATAAAAATAATCATCGGCCCGGGACAAATCGCGCAAACGATAATTCTCCCGCTCATTGCGGCTGGCAATCAGCCTGGCGCCTCCGGTTATCTGAAACGGCCTGCCCGCCTTGAGCATCTCGACGTCATTGGCGCCCCATTCCGGCGTATAGCGAACCAAAACCGCCAACCGTTGGGAAAACCCGGGGTCGGTCAACAAACATCCT
>DAIPJX010000034.1:0-13537 GCA_036770065.1 Planctomycetota bacterium | reverse complement strand
TTTGGGGGCTGGCTTCGCCCCCAAACCCCTCAGCCAGCATTCTGCTGGACCAGGATTTTTTTTACCTGACAGTAGGGTCTGGAGTGAAAATGTGACCGCTTTTTCAATCCGGACTGTACCGCCATGCCGTATATTTCGATAATAATTGGGAGAGAAACGCGAATCGCCGAAAGGAATGCGATATTATCGGAAAGTACTGATATGTGTGCTTACAGGAGAGACTCTTATCGGACATATTGAGAAACAAACTCATGCCGCTCCCGGCGGTTACGGCCATATTCCGGTCATGCCGGAAGAAGTCCTCGCGCTGCTGCTTCCCGCACCGGGCGACATCGCCGTCGACGGTACGGTCGGACTGGGCGGACACTCCCGCATGATCGGCGAAATATTAGGCCCAAACGGCAGGCTGGCATGTTTCGACCGCGATGCGGAAGCGCTCCAACAGGCACGCCAAACATTGACCGGACTCGCCTGCCACGTCGATTTCGTCAACCGGCAATACGAATTTCTCGACCCCGAACTGGACGCCCTGGGCATTGGGAAAGTGAACCGGATCCTGATGGATCTGGGCGTATCGTCATTGCAACTGGACAAACCGGAACGGGGCTTTTCGTTCCGCAACGACGGCCCGCTCGATATGCGGATGAACCAGAACAACGGCCCGACAGCGGCGGATATCGTCAATTCCTGGCCCGAGGAAAAACTGGCCGATTTGTTCTGGACGCTCGGCGAAGAAAAATTTTCGCGCCGTTTGGCCAAAAGCATTGGAGAAACAAGGGCAAAAAGGCCGATACAAACCACTGGAGAACTGTCTCGACTGGCTGAGGAAAGCGTGCCGTTTCGCGGCCGCATCCATCCGGCCACGAAAATGTTCCAGGCGCTGCGGATGGAGGTGAACGACGAGCTGGGCACATTGTCGCGCGGACTTGCCGCCGCCGGTCGGCGTCTGGCTCCGGGCGGGCGCCTCGCCGTCATTACGTTCCATTCGCTCGAGGACAGGCTGGTCAAGCGGACGTTTCTTCGTTGGGCCGGGTCGGGCGCGGTCACGCTGGTGACGCGGCATGCCCGAGCGCCGGGCCGCGAAGAGGAAAAGAGCAACCGCCGGGCCAGAAGCGCCAAATTGCGGGTGGTGGAAAAAATATAAGCGCGGCGCATTCATGGGGAATCGGATATGACGATCCGGGGATTTATTTTGGGAACGGTTTTACTCGCGCTGATCGGCTGGTGCATGGTGCAGGAATCGGTTTCCCAAACGCGGGCCAGGTACAAGCTGGCCGAACTGGCCCGCCGGGAAGCGGAACTGAAAGAGCAACTCGCCCGGCTCAAGGCGGAAGAAGACAGCCTGCGCTCTCCCGCCCGCCTGGCGAAACGGATCGAAAACGAACACCTGCAATTATATGTGCTCCGCTCGGCTCCGCCCGAATCCGCGCGCGTCGCCATGGGAACGGGACGCAAGCCCGGCGAAGTTCTGGATGAATCATTTTCCCGCGCCGAACCTCGTATCAGGGTCGCATCGGCCGCGAACAGGTAACCCATGTCGACGACAACCGCTTCACCGCACACGAACGACAACCATCCGCCCCGCGCGCGCGGGACATGGTTGTTCGCCATTATGGCGACCGCGGCGTTTCTCGCCGTCGCCGGGCGGCTGATCCAGTTGCAGGTGATGGAACATCGGGAATTGGCGATGGAAGCGGCGCGGCAAGTGTACGGCACCGTTCACGATCGTGACAAGCGCGGCTCCATCACCGACAGCCGGGGCATCACGCTCGCCACCTCCATTCCCATAAAAGCGTGCGCACTGGATCCGAAAGTGCTTCTCGAATCCTCCGGCGCCAAGCCGGAACGGCTGATCGCCACCTTGACCGAAATGCTTTCCCTCGCTCCCTCCGACGTCGATCGCATCGTCAAAGGTCTGGAAAAACGCCGCGCCGCGACGGCGGACGGCGGCGAAGCGTCGGAACAGCCGATCCGCTTCGTCTGGATCAAACGGCGTCTGGACGACAACGAATGGCGCGCCCTGTCCGAAGCCGTGTCGCAGTCGAAGCGGGAAGCGTCGGATGCGTGGTCGAACCGTCGCCGCTGGCTCAAGCTCGCCGGCATGCGCAAAGTCGCGCGGGACGCCGAGGGCGAAGCGTTCGCCCGAACCGCCGCCGACGGCTGGCGCAAGGTCGCCTTGCGGGCCGAGGGCAGGTTCGCCGGCGTCTTTTTCCCGCCCGAATACAAGCGCGTGTATCCGCAGGGCCAGCTTGCCTCCCATATCCTGGGCTTCGGCGATATCGACGGCAAGGGACTGGAAGGCGTGGAAAAAACCTGCGAAGCGCTGCTTCAGGGCATTCCGGTCGACCGGGTCGTCGCCCGCGACGCGCGAAGCCGCGCCTTGTCCACGCTGGTTCACGACGAGCGTTCGACCGAAGGCATGACGGTGGAGTTGACTATCGATCTGGTCGTCCAGTCCATTGTCGAAGAAGAATTGCAACGCTCCATCGACAAATTGAAAACCGAGTTCCCCGATGTCACCGGACACGCGGTCGTCATGGATCCGTTTACCGGCGACATTCTGGCCATTGCCAACTATCCGACCTTCGACCCGAACCAGCCGTCCAAATTCGATCCGCGAAACCGCAGAAACGACGTGGTGGCGGCGGTGCAGGAGCCTGGTTCGACCTTCAAGCCGCTGGTTCTTTCCGCGTCCATCGAAGAGGGAGTCGCCGACTTTTCCGAAGAGATCGAATGCGCCGCCTTTCGCATGGACAACGGCCGCGTCATCAAGGATATTTATCCCTATGGCCGCATGAGCCTCGAAATGGCGTTGATGAAAAGTTCCAACCCGGCCATGGTCAGGGTTGGCTTGCGGCTTGGCCCGGAAAAAATGCGCGAATACATACTGAAGTACGGTTTCGGCGAGCGCACCGGCAGTCTGCTGCCGGGCGAAGTGCGCGGCCGCATCACGTCCAGGGACAAATGGTCGCTGTATACCATGGGTTCTGTCCCGATGGGCTATGAAATTTCCGTAACGACATTGCAAATGGCAACCGCGTACTCGGTCATCGCCAATGGCGGCATGCTGCCGAAGCCGAACATCATCCGTGCCGTCTACGACGCCGGCGGCGCGGTTGCGCTCAAGGTCGAACCGGAAATGCGCTGGCGGGTGATTTCGGAAAAGACGGCGGAGAAAATGCGCGCGGTGCTGCGCAAAGTCGTCACCGACGGCACCGGCCGCCGCGCCAATATCGCGGAATACGAACTGGGCGGAAAAACCGGCACCGCCAATATGATGGCGAAAAAGGAAGAACTCGGTCCCAACGAAAAACCGCGTTATTCGAAAAATCGCCATACAGCCAACTTCGTCGCGCTTGCCCCATGGGACAAACCGAAAGCGGTTATCTGCGTCTCCATCCGCGAAACCGGAAAGTTCGGCGGCGAAGCCGGTTCGCCCGTGGGCGCGGCCATTGCCCGGCGGATGATGGGGTACTGGGGCGTGCCGACCGAAAACGGCCAGGCGATTTCCGCCGAAGCGCTGCCCCTGGCCGGATACGATGCCATACCGGCGCCGGCGGAATACACCATAGGCGCCGACGACGACGAAAATCAATTGTCCGAAGAAGTGGATCCGCGCTTGTGGGAAGAGTGGGTCGAAGACGACGAGGCATTGGGGTAGACTATGCGGCTGGATGCAATGGTCGATGCGATGAACGCGGCGCGGGTGTCGGGAGAGGGCAATCCCGATATCGCCGCCGTTGTCGCCGACAGCAGGCGGGCCGGGCCGGGCGTGTTGTTCGCCGCCCTGGCCGGTTCGCATGCGGACGGCGCGGCCTATATCGGAGACGCGCTGGACCGGGGCGCTTCGGCCATTCTCGCCGCGTCGTTGCCCGATCCGCTTCCGCCCGTTCCCGTCATCATTGCCCGGGATGTTCATAAAGCATTGGGCGAAGCGGCCGACGCGTTGTACCGGAATCCGTCCCGAAGCCTCAGGCTTGTCGGCGTGACCGGCACCAACGGCAAAACAACCACCGCGTATATCCTTCGCCACGTTTTGAATCGCTGCGGCATGCGTTGCGGCATGCTTGGCACTATCGAATACGATCTTGGGCGAACGGTTGAGCCGGCGCCGCTCACGACGCCGGACGCGGTCCGTTTCACCAAAAGCCTGGCCGAAATGCGCGATTCGGGTTGCGAGGCCGCGGTTGTCGAAGTGTCCAGCCACGCGCTGGATCAGGAGCGGGTGTGGCCGCACCGGTTCGCCGTCGGCATGTTCACCAACCTGACCCGCGATCATCTCGACTATCACGGCGACATGGCGGCCTATCGCGACGCCAAGCGGAAGCTGTTCCTCCGCCTGGACGAACGCGCCCTTGCCGTTGTGAACTGGACCGATCCCGCCTCGGCCCGCATGGCTGAAGGCTGCGCCGCGCGCGTCGCCGGTTATATGCTGGACGCGCCGGATGCCGCGACCGCGCCGGGGGAAGCGATTCGTGCGCACATCGTCCGGTGCGATTTGTCCGGCCAGCTATTTACGGTTGAGAATCATGCGCTTGCCGGCGAGTACCGGACACCTTTGGTCGGGCGGCACAATGTGGAGAATTGTTTGGGCGTCATGATGGCCGCGCACGGGCTTGGCTGCGATGTCCGGGCCATTCGCGACGCGATTGCCGACTTCCCCGGCGTGCCGGGGCGGCTGGAACGGATTGAATCGGCGGACGGGGTAACGGCGTTTGTCGATTATTCGCATACGGACGGAGCGCTTCGGTCGGTTTTGTCTGTGTTGCGCCCTCTCGTTCCGGGCAAAATGATCACCGTGTTCGGCTGCGGCGGCGATCGGGACAAGGGCAAGCGCCCGCTTATGGCGAACGCCGCCGAAGAGCGTTCCGACGTCGTCGTCGTCACTTCGGACAATCCGCGTACGGAAGACGCGCTCGCGATTATCCGGGAGATCATGCCCGGGTTTTCCCGGTTGGAGGCGGTGACGGTGGAGCCGGACAGGCGCAGTGCCGTTATGGAAGCGGCGCGAATGGCCGAACCGGGCGATGCGATACTGGTCGCCGGGAAGGGTCATGAGGATTATCAGGTCATCGGTACGGAAAAAATCCACCTTGATGATCGCGAACTGGTGCGGGAGGCGTTTGCGAAACGCGCCTGATCGGAAAGGGAGGGAATATACATGAAGGCGACTTTGGCGCAGATGGCGGAATGGTGTGGTGGTACGGTTATGCCCGCATCCGCCGCCGATCTTCCGGTCACGGGCGTCTCCACCGACACGCGGACGATATGTCCGGGAGAGCTGTTCGTCGCCATCGACGGACTGAATCAGGACGGGCACAAATTCGTTCGCTATGCCGCGACTTCCGGCGCGGTCGCCGCCGTGGTGGAGAAGGAGGTGCGCGACGCCGGCGCGTTGCCGCTCGTCATGGTCGAGGATTCGCTTGCGGCGCTTGGCAAAATGGCCAACGGTTTTCGCTGGCATCCGCCGCTCATCCCGTGGATCGGCGTCACCGGATCCAACGGAAAAACCACGACGCGCGAACTCCTGACGCTTATCCTCGGCACGCAATGGAAAGTTCGGTCGTCGCTCAAGAACTGGAATAATTTCATCGGTCTTCCCCTGTCCATGATGTCGAAACCGGACGACGCGGAAGTGGCGATCATGGAAATGGGGAGCAATCATCCGGGGGAAATCGCAAAACTGCGGGAAATCTGCGTGCCGACCGTCGCCATCGTCACGTCGACCGGCGATTCGCACCTGGAAGGATTCGGCAACAGCGTGGCGGTGGCGCACGAGAAGGCGGATATTTTCGGCTGGCTTCCCGTCGACGGTCTGGCCGTGTATCCCGCCGACGATCCGCATGCCGACATTCTCGCCGCCGCCGTGCCGCACAAGCGGGGGACGTTTTCCGTATCCGGCGTCCAGGCCGATTTGATGGCGGAAAATATCCGCATGACCGGAAAGGGAAGTTTTTTCACGGTTGACGGGGTTGACGTTCATTTGCCGCTGCTTGGGCGGCACAATATCGGCAACTGCCTTGCCGCCATGGTTGTCGCGCGCCATATGGGCATTGATGTGAAAACGGCCGCCGGAGCGGTTGCGAAAGCGGCGCCGGTGGCGGGGCGGCTTCAGGTTGTGTCGACGCCGTCGCGGTTGACCGTAATTAACGATGCGTACAACGCCAATCCGGATTCGGTCATGGCCGCGCTGGACGTTTTGGTCGATCTTCCCGAAGGAAGAAAAATCGCCGTCCTCGGCGACATGCTGGAGTTGGGCAAGGACAGTCGCCGCCTGCACCGGGAAATCGGGCTTGCCGCCGGCATGATGGACTTGGACGGCCTGTTCGTCACCGGGCCGGAATCGGCGGCGACGGCGGAATCGGCGCAGGTCAACGCGCACATTGTCGTCAGGCATTTTTCTTCGGTCGAGGCGTTGTGGATGACGTTGAAGGATTTTATCAGGCCGGGCGATCAGATATTGGTCAAAGGCTCCAGAGGCATGCTGATGGAACGCATCGTCAATCAATTGCTGGACTGGTTCCCGTAGTATTCGTCTATCCGGCGATAGCCGCCCTTGCGATTCCACAGGAGATCTTTCGTGCTTCGGTATCTTGCCTTGGCCGGCGACGTGTTCGGCCCGCTTCGCATTTTCGAAAGTTTGACGTTTCGCGCCGCCCTCGCGGTCGTGATCGCGTTTGCCCTGTCCCTTGTTTTCGGTCCGGTTTTCATCCGTTTCATGCGGTCGAAATGCGCCACCGAAGACGTGGACAAGCCCGACGCCGCGAAACTCGGCGAACTCCATTGTTGTAAAAAAGGCACGCCCACCATGGGCGGGCTGTTTTTGGTCGCGTCGGTGGCGCTGGCCGTCCTCCTCTGCTGCGACCCGCGCAATCCCTTGGTATGGATAGGCCAGTTCGTCCTGATCGGGTTCGCCCTGCTCGGCTTCACCGACGATTACTGGAAGTTGCGCGGCTGGGGCAAAAAAGGCCTGATAAAACGCCAGAAATTCACGGGCGAATGCATCCTCGCCCTGGTTACGGTCGGTTTGCTGGCGGCAGGTTCGTCGGCGGGCTGGTTCGGCATGACCAAGCCGCCGACAGGCGACAGGGAAGTCGATTTCGAATTGGCGACGACGGAAAAGGAAACGGTCGCGCCGACGCGAATCGTCGTTCCCTTCACCAAATGGAACGACGTGAATCCCGATCTCGAACTCGCCTACTGGCTGTTCGCCGCGCTCATCATCGTCGCCTGTTCGAACGCGGTCAACCTGACCGACGGGCTGGACGGGCTTGCCTCCGGCTGTACGCTCATGGTGGCGGCGACGTATGCGGGGCTTGCCTATATCGCCGGCAACGCCATGCTCTGCGCCTTTTTCCGCATTCCCATGGTGCCGGGGGCGGGGGAGTTGTTCATCTACGGCGCGGCCCTGTTCGGCGGGCTTCTCGGATTTCTCTGGTACAACGCGAATCCTGCCATGGTGTTCATGGGCGATACCGGCAGTTTGGCGCTGGGCGCGGCGCTTGCCTATATGGCGATTGTCACCAAGCACGAATTGACCCTGATGGTCGCCGGCGGCATCTTCGTCTTCGAAGCGGCGTCGGTCATCCTTCAGGTCGCTTCGTTCCGGCTTTTCGGGAAGAGGCTGTTCAAGATAGCTCCGTTCCACCATCATCTCGAATACAGCGGCTGGCGTGAAAATCATGTGGTGGTGAGATTGTGGATTATCGGCGCAATCCTGTCGATAATATCATTGGGGCTGCTCAAAATGCACTGACGGCTCCGGGAGCCCGTTTCACCGTTGCCTGGAGATGTACGTGGACTGTAAAACACCCGAATTCGCGGCCGATGCGGCCAAAAACATGGCCTGGCACCGGTCGCGCCTTTTGATGATCGTCACGTCCCTCACCGGCTTCGGCATTATCATGGTGTATTCGGCGAGCGCCGTTCGCGCCGCGCGCGGCGGCGGTTGGGAAATGAGCTACGCCTGGAACCAGATTTCCTGGCTCATGGTCGCGTTGTGCGCGCTGGCGGCGCTGTCGTTCATCCCGTACCGATTTTGGCTGAAAACGCGGCATGTGATGCTGCTTGTTTGTTACGGCATTCTGGCGCTTGTGCTCTCTCCTTTGGGAACCCGGGTCAACGGCGCAAACCGGTGGTTCCGGTTCGGCTCCTTCAACATCCAGCCGTCCGAACTCGCCAAAATAGGCATGGTGGTCGCCATCGCCGCGTTTCTCGCGAAAATCCCCGACGGCAAACCGAAATTTTTCCGGCACGTCATTCCGCTCTGCGTGTTTTGCATCGCGGCGATTGGACTGATTGCGATTGAACCCGACTTCGGCACGGCGGCGCTTTTGTGCTGCGCCATGGGCATTTTGCTTCTGGCGGGCGGGGTGCGGATTTGGCAGGTGCTCATTCTGGTGGCGCCTGTGGTGCCTGCGGCACTGTGGTACGGATATACGCGGTTCGAATACATTCAGGCGCGAATACACGCGTGGGCCGCCGGCGACGCGTTTCATACCAACGTGTCGAAACTGGCCATCGGTTCGGGCGGCGTGTGGGGCGTCGGACTCGGACAGGGCCCGGCAAAACTGGATTATCTGCCCGAAGCGCATACGGATTTCATCTTCGCCATGGTCGGCCAGGAAACGGGTTTGATTGGAACCTTGTCTCTTCTCGTTCTCTTTACTATACTGGTTTGGCAGGGAATGGCAATCGCCCGGAACGCCCCGGACCGGTTTGGTTCGCTTGTCGCGTTCGGCATTACCGCGGTCATCGGCGGACAGGCGATGTTCAATATGGGCGTTGTCACCGGCATGTTGCCGCCGAAGGGCATTTCACTGCCGTTCGTATCGTTCGGCGGATCGGGGCTCGTGGTGTTCTATTCGATGATCGGCCTGATGGTGTCGATTACCCGGGGCGCGCCGAAAACTGTTCCGGTTGAAAATACGGCGGACAAATACAAGCCGATACCGGCGTTTGTCATGGCGGGACACAAGCGGGAGGAAGCGAAATTATGAGAATCTGGCTGGCCGGAGGCGGAACGGGCGGACATTTGTGTCCCGGTATGGCGCTGGCGGATGAACTGAAAAAAAACCGGCCCGATATCGAACTTGGTTTTCTCGGCACCAATGTCGGGTTGGACCGGGAACTGCTGTGGGGCAGCGGGTACAGGCTGGAACTGCTCGCGGCCGGACGCGGTTCGCCCCTGTCCTGGCGCAAGCCCGGCAATGCGCCGCGCTTCATGCTCGCATTGTGTCAGGCGTACAGACTGTTTAAAAAAGAACGGCCGGACGTGGTCGTCGCGCTTGGCGGTTTCGCCGCCGCAGCGCCGGGCATCATGGCGAGACTGATGAAAATTCCCGTGGTCATTCTCGAACAGAACACTGTTCCCGGCCGGGTCAACCGGTTGCTGTCGGGATGGGCGGTGGAGATTTTTTCCCAATTCGAGGAAGCGCGGAATTTCTTCCGCCAGTCGCCGGCGATTTTCGTTCATAGCGGTTCGCCCCTGCGCGAACCGTTTCTCCGTCTGGCGGCCGAGCCGCCGTGCGACGGCGACGCGCTCCTCGTCATGGGCGGCAGCCAGGGGGCGAAACGGCTCAACGAAATAGTCGCCGGAGCCGCCCGCCGCATTGTCGGCGAAACCGGGTGCAAACTCATCCACGTCGCCGGGCCAAGCCATGAAACCGAAATACGCAGCTTCTATCACCGCGCTGGCGTGGATGCGGAAGTATACGGGTTCTACAATGATATGGATGAATTGTACCGTCGTTCCCGGCTCGTCGTGGCCCGCTCGGGCGCGATCAGCCTGGCCGAGCTGGCGGCGGCGGGCCTTCCAGCCGTTCTGGTGCCGCTTCCGTCCGCCATGGACGATCACCAGCGGCTCAACTCGCTTGCCATGACAAGCGCCGGAGCGGCGGTGAATTATGAGGAAACAAACGCCTCCACCGAGACCTTCGCCCCGCTGGTCGTGTCTCTCTGGCGGGACAATGAACGGCGACAGGCCATGGCGTGGGAAATGCGCCGCGCCGCCCGCCCCGAGTCGGGCAAGGAAATCGCCGAAGCGGTTATTCGTTTGGCGGAAAGGAAATAGCCGCCAACCGTACACTTCGCTTCATGCCTCGTATTCGCCCCGGTCTTGTGCCGGGGCGGAAAAAAATGTACTATCTCTCACTGCCAATCGTTCGATTCCGAGCCGTTCGTTGCGTGCCGGATTCCTGTTCCGGCGTAAGGATGCTCTGTGACTCAACCTGAATTTTTGCCCACGACCCGCGAGGAGATGTCCGCCCTCGGTTGGGATGAACTGGACGTTCTGCTCATTTCCGGCGACGCGTATGTCGACAGCCATTCGTTCGGCTCCAGCCTGCTTGGCCGCTGGCTCGTCGCGCATGGCTATAAAACCGGCATCGTCGCCCAACCGGACTGGCGGTCAACGGACGATATCGCCCGCATGGGAAGGCCGCGCCTGTTCGCGGGTGTTTCCGCCGGGTCGGTCGATTCGTTGATCGCCCATTACACGGCGTTCCGGAAAAAGCGCGGCCAGGACGCGTACACTCCGGGCGGCGTTGTGGACAAACGTCCAAACCGCGCAAGCATCGTGTATACGGGACTGGTGCGGCAGGCGTTTCCCGGCCTGCCGGTGGCGCTGGGCGGCATAGAGGCGTCGCTTCGGCGCGCGTCCCATTACGATTTTTGGTCGGATCAATTGCGGCGGTCCATTCTTGTGGACAGCAAAGCCGATGTCGTCCTGTACGGCATGGGTGAACGTTCCATTCTCGAACTCGCCGCGCTGTTCTCGAGCGCTGCCGCGCGGCAACGGCCCGCAATGGCTTTGGAGCAGGCGCGGCTCAAAGGCGCAGTCTACGCCGTTCGCCCGGAAAATGTTCCCGAAGACGCCGAAATACTGCCGTCGCATGAAGCGATAGACGCCGATCATTCGCTTCTCATTAAAGCCACCATGGCGTTCGAACGGCAAATGCTGCAAGGCGGGCCGTGCCTGGTGCAACGCACCGCTTCGCGCGTTGTTGTGTTCGAACCGCCGTCCGCCGCGTTGACGACGCGGGAGATGGATCGGGTGTACAGCCTGCCGTTCACCGGCCGCGCCCACCCGTCGTACACGGAAGCCGTGCCGGCGGTCGCAATGCTGGAAGGAAGCGTGACGTCGCACCGCGGATGCGGCGGCGGTTGTTCGTTCTGCTCTTTGGCAAGCCATCAGGGCAGGGCGATTCAATCCAGAAGCCGCGAATCGATTCTTCGCGAAGTGGAGGAATTGACGAAACGGCCCGGCTGGAAGGGATCGATTACCGACATAGGCGGTCCCACGTCCAATATGTGGAATACGCAATGCGACGGCGACAGGACGGCGTGCAAGCGCGAAAGCTGCCTGTATCCGAAGCGCTGCCGCCATTTCAAAATACATCAGGACGAACAGGTCGACCTGCTCCGCGACGCGGCCAAGGTGGACGGCGTGAAACACGTTCGCGTCGCCAGCGGCGTTCGCCATGACATGGCGCTTGAGTCGGATAAATACATGGATGCGCTGACCGGCGAGTTTACCGGCGGGCAGTTGAAAATCGCGCCCGAGCATATTGCGGAAAAAGTGCTTCGCCTGATGCGCAAGCCAACCCGCAGAACCTGGGAAACGTTTATCAAGGCGTTTGCCCGGCGTTCGGAAGAAGCGGGCAAGGAACAATACATTATTCCGTATTTGATGAGCGCGTTCCCCGGTTGTACCGACGAGGATATGGAGGAACTGGCCGCCTGGCTGAAGCGGCGCGGCTGGCGTCCGCAGCAGGTGCAGTGCTTTATTCCGTCGCCGGGTACGGTGGCGACGGCAATGTATTTCGCCGGAGTCGATACGGACGGGCGTCCCATTGCGGTCGCGCATACCGATGCGCAGCGTTTGCGCCAGCATCATATACTCGTGCCGGAAGACGCGCCGCCTCCGGGCCAGCGCGCCGGCGGCGGACGGGAGGGGAAAAAACCGTTCGCGCGCCGCCCGCGCGAAGGCGGAAGTTTTGAACGAAAGCCCCGGGGTGAATCGCGCGGCGGTAGCGGCTTTGAACGCCGGCCTCGCCGTGACGGCGAGCAGGGAGAGCGGAGCGAGCGCCCGCGCCGTCCTTTCAACCGCGATGAAAACAGGGCGGACCGCCCGCCGCGCTTCAATCGCGACGGCGACAAACCGCCGCGTCCGCGCCGCGAGTTTGATCGCGGTGAAAATAGCGGCGAGCGCCCGCAACGTTTCAATCGCGATGAAAACAGGACAGACCGTCCGCCGCGAAAATTTGAAAACAAACGCGACGGCGAGTTCCGGAAAAGCGGGCCGAAAAAACCGTTCGAACGCGGCAAGCCCGGCGACAAGCCGTTCTCGGGCGAACGCCGTCCGCCGCGCAAACCCGATGCGCCGGGCGGCAAACGCTTCGGCGATCGAACCGGCCGCCCGCCGCGCCGGGATGACAAACCGGGCGGATTCCGCAAAAGCGGACCGAAAGGCGGGCCGAGGAGAGACAACCGGCCATGACCTTGATGTCCGCGAACGCGCTTTCGAAAAGTTACGGAGGACACGTCTGCTTTCAGGACGTGTCGTTCCGTATTCCGGCGGGCGGCCGCATCGGCCTGATCGGCCCGAACGGGTGCGGCAAGACAACCCTGTTCCGCGCGCTGGCGGGCGAAGAAGAGTGCGACGGCGAATTGGCGCGGAGGCGCGGGCTGGAAATCGCCCGCCTTGAACAGTCTCCGTCTTTTCCGCAGGACTCGACCCCCCGAAGCATTATGGCCGAAGCGGTGAAGGAGTGGCGCGAACTGGACGACGCGATTGCCGCGTTGCACAATGCGCTTGCCGATATGCCGCCGGATGATTTGGCGGACGCGATGGAACGTTTGGCCGCGCTGGAAGCGCGGCGCGAAGCCGGAAGCGGCGACTCGGCGGAGCGGCGGGCGGAGACGCTTTTGCGCGGCGTCGGCCTGCGGCCGGATCAGCTGGATCAGCCTGTTCTCTCCATGTCCGGCGGCGAGCAGTGCCGGGTTGCGTTGGCGCGCCTTCTTGTCAACGAACCGGACTTGTGGTTGCTGGACGAACCGACCAACCATCTTGATTTGGCCGGCATCGCCTTTCTCGAACGCTTTCTCAAAAACAGCCGCGCCGGTGCGGTCGTGATTTCCCACGACCGGCGCTTTCTCGATCAGGTAACGCGCGAAACGTGGGAGTTGGAAAGCGGGACGCTGGTTGCGTATCCGGGCAATTACACCCAGTCGCGCGCGCTTCGCGAAGAACGGCGGCTGGTGCAATGGCGCGAATTCATGAAACAACGCGACTTCATGCGCCGGGAAGAAACGTTCATCGCCAAATGGCAGGCGGGAACGCGATCGCGCCAGGCGCAGTCGCGCATGAAACGGCTGGCGAAAGTCGAACTGGTCGATGAACCGCAAAACCAGTCCCGTCTCGCCGCATTGAACCTTTCCGTGTCGCGTCGCCTGGGCGATTTGGTGATGGAAGCGGACAATCTCGCCATCGGCTTTCCCGGAAAAACGCTTCTGGAAAAAATAACGTTTTCATTAT
>DAIPJX010000240.1:0-3646 GCA_036770065.1 Planctomycetota bacterium | reverse complement strand
AGAAAGATGATCGCGACATCACATTAACGTCTTTTTGACGTAGAGAATTTTTTTATTGTATTCGGAAATTTTTCCATAATAATTTAGTACAAATGGTATGCATTGGGTGTGTGTGCGGTTGATTCGCGACCAAACGCATTCCATGCGGCAATCCGCAAAAATCTGGTTGTTAAAAAGGAAAAACAATGAAATTATCGGGAAAATTGTATATGGGTTTTGCCATTGTCATGGTCCTTACGTTATTGCTTGGCATAATAAGTGCGTCCACTATGCAGAGCCTTCGTAAAGACATTACGTATCTGGCGCAGGAGTACACGCCTGAAATGATCATTACCGGCGATATCAGATACGAGATCGCGATGGCCGGGTATCACATGCGCGCCTACATCACCTCGCTTAGCCAGACCGACTATCTTGCCGGCGTGGACAGGTTGAATAATGTCGCCGCCCATTTCAAAAAGCTGCAGGATCTGAACACAACCCAGACTCAACTCGTCAACTTGCCGATGTACATCCAACGCCTCAACACCGACATCACAACCTATGTGGAAATTTGCGGCACAATCGACGGACTTGCCAAACAGGTTGTTGCATCCCGGCAGAACACTGAAACGGCGCATGCCGCCTTTGTCGCCGCCGTGGCGGCCGTTCAGGCGAATTTCGAGGAGGATCTGGCCCGGGAATACGCTTCGTTCGCCGCCGAACCGGACCTTGCCGGCGGAAACACCGTCGCCCGTCGCTACCAGCGCATCAACAGCATGGTCAAATTCCACTTCGAGGTCGTCGACAGCCTTCGCCGCTTATGGACGGCGACAGCCACGGCCAACGTGGCGGAAATGGCGAAAGTGGCCGACGGCATGGCCGCGCTGACGGAAAAAGCGCAACAATTCCTGAAAGACACGCGTCAGGAAAAGAACATCCCGCCCGCCCGCACCATGGCTGAAAGCATTCAAAAAGTCGGGGATGAAGTAGGGAACATCGTCCGGCTCACGAACGAAATCGGCGGATGGGGGAGCAAGCGTCTGGTTGCGTTCAACAATGTACTTGCGCTTGCTGGCGACATCGTCGCGAAGTGCAACAACGACATTCAGTCGGCGGGGGCATTGTCGGTCAATCAGGCGACGCGCGATTTGCGGTTCATTTACATCGGGATGGCGTTGGTTTTGGCTTTGGGCATTGGCGCATCCGTATGGATCGTCAGGAGCATTTCCAAGGCGATTGAAAGCGCAACCCTTCAGTTGGGCGAGAGCTGCGCCAACCTGAACAATCAGGTATCGATTATTTCCACCGCCAGCGACGAGCTTGCCAATATGGCGACCGAACAAGCGGCCACTCTGGAGCAGACCAGTTCGGCGCTTGAGGAAGTCACCGCCATGGCGAAGCAGAATTCGACCAATGCCCAACGCGCCAATGAGGAAACGGGTGAGGTCGTCAAGGAAATCGCCAACGGGTCTGTCGCGGTCGGCGACATGGGCAATGCGATGACGGAGATTGACGATTCGGCGGAAAAAATCGGACAAATCATCAAGACGATTGAGGAGATTGCGTTCCAGACCAATCTTCTCGCGTTGAACGCGGCGGTTGAGGCCGCTCGCGCGGGCGAGGCGGGCAAGGGGTTCGCGGTTGTGGCCGACGAGGTCAGGAATTTGGCGCAACGTTCCGCGCAGGCGGCTCAGGAGACGGCATCGCTTATTACCAGTACGGTTGAGCGGGTCAGGCGCGGCGGCGAGATCAGTCGTCGTCTTGGCGATGTGTTCCATCTGATTGAGAAGAGCGCGCAGAATGTCGGGCAGTTGATTGGCGACATTGCCAATGCGATTCAGGAGCAGACGCATGGTGTTGATCAGATAGGCACGGCTGTTACGCAAATTGACACGACGACGCAGCAGACGGCGGAGAATGCGGAGCGCGTTCGCGAATGTGCGCATGGTATTGAGAATGAATCGGCGGGGCTTATGCGTGAGACGGGTAATTTACATACGCTTGTTCATGGGGCGGGTAGCGAGTTGTCCGCCGGGGGTGAGGCGCGTCGGGTTGCGCTGGTCGGGCCGCGCGGCGTGAAGCGTGCCGCTCGTCTTCTTCCTCCGCCCCGCGACTGATCGACAACAGTGCTTGCGGGCATGAAAAACCGGTCCGGCGGAAAGTTGGGCCGGTTTTTTATCTGGTAGTGCAGGTGCGTGTTGATTCAAGACGCGTCAGCGGACGACTAAACTCGCATGCCGAACAAATCCGCCTGCGCTTTCGCTATATCAATGCGCCCATCGGGAAGAAACGGTACGCCTTCCTTTTTCAACAACGCCCGCTGGCAGGCAGCGCCGCCAAATACATGGCCAGGCGCCATTTCGCCTTTTTTGTTGACGACGCGGTGGCAGGGCAGTTTTCGTTCGGGCGGAGCGGCGCGCATGGCAAAACCAACCGTGCGTCCGGAATAAAAACCGCCCAGACGCGCCGCTATGGCGCCGTACGTCGTCACTTTTCCTTTCGGGATATTCGCGACGAGTGCGTATACTTTTTGGAAAAATCCGCTGTTTCTCACTATCGTTTCATTGCTTGCACGTATGGCTTCAACGCCTTTCCCGGACATTGGGTATTGCAAAAATCACTGTGTCCGTAAATGCATTTCTTCGGATTCAGCCCGTACTTGCGGACCAGGGACGCGGTCAGCGAATTGAGGGAAGAAATCTGTTGCGGCGCCGGCTGCTGGATTTCAAAATTGCCAAGCAGCATTATGCCCAAATTATTGGAGTTCGCGCCCGACGTATGCGCTCCCTGATATGTCCAGTCTCGTCCCTGCCAAATCGTGCCGGTGCGATCGATTATGAAATGGTAGCCGATGTCTCCGGCGCCCATGCGCTTTCTGTGCTGGCTTTGAATCAGACGCAAGGTCGCGGCGACCTGCGTCGGGGTCGTGTCGTTATTTGGTTTCGCGCTGCCTTCATGGTGGATGGTGATTCGGGAAACGCCATTCATCGCCCGCATTTTTGTCGGGATGGCCGGGGTCGCGCCCCATGAATTGCGGGACATTGCGCTGACTTTGCCGCTTGACGCCGCGACGGCGCGGGGAGCGGGCCGGATTGGCTGTTGTTGAACATAAATATAATGCGGCTGTTGCACCTCGGCGGGCGAAGCCAACGCCATGTCATACGACGGCCTTGGCGTCTGGCGTCTTGGCGCGGACGATTGCGGCGTTGCCGGATCGCATCCCGGAAGCGCCAATACTGCGGCGGTGGCTGCGGCCCATACCAAAAAATCCCGTCGACTCAGTCCGTCCCGATTATCGTCCATCCAGCCAATCTCCACATGCTATGGAACCCTGTCCGTCTTTTTCACAGAGCAGAAAAAGGATAATACCATACTTTCCTGGAGTTGTCCCGCATCTTTCAAACGAAGTGGGAAAATTCATATCCGGCCAATAAATGACTCTTATCTCATATCGGCGGAAAAAGCCGGATATTCCGCAATTTTCACCGGAAATACTTATCGGCAGCGCATTGATTCCCGGTTTTAGTGCGTTGGCTAATGTTGGAGGACCGATAAAAAACACCCTGGAAAAATATGAAGGACGCCCACTGGGGACGTCCTTTTTTTTTCGGCTTCCCTGCCAGCCCCGTTCATCCCTGACTGTAACGCAATGGATGGACCCGGC
>DAIPJX010000239.1:0-3656 GCA_036770065.1 Planctomycetota bacterium | reverse complement strand
CTTCGGAGAGGGAGAAGTGCGCCAGGTCCTGCGCCAGCGCCTGCACCTGCTCCTGATACAGGATCAGGCCGTAGGTCTCTTTCAGGATCGGCCCCATTTTTTCGTGAAGATAGGTGATCGGCTCGCGTTTGTGCTTGCGGTTGATGAACGAGTCGAGAAACTGCAACGGGCCAGGACGGTAAATCGCCACCGCCGCGATCAAATCCTCGAACACATCCGGCTTCAGGCGGGACAATAGTTGCCGGAACCCTTCGGACTCGAACTGGAACACGCCTTTGGCGTCGCCTCGCGACAGCATTTCGAACGTCGGCCTGTCGTCCAGCGGCAGGTTTTCCATATCGATGTCTTTGCCGGTGGTTTTTTTGATGATTTCCACCGCGTTTTTGATGAGGGACAGCGTTTCCAGGCCGAGCACGTCGATTTTGCACAGGCCGAATTTTTCCAGCGCTTTCATTTCGTACTGGGTGGTGACTTCGCCGTCGCGCGCGGCAAGCGGCCCGTAATCGGTGATGTTCCGATCGGCGACCAGAACGCCCGCCGCGTGAACGCCGGTGTTTCTCATAACGCCGTCGAGTTCGCCGACCGCGTCGAGCCAGGTTTTCGTTTCCTCGTCGGCTTCGTATTCGGCCTTGAGTTCCGGGATGTTTTTCAGGGCGGACTCGAGGGGCGAGACGCCCTTTTCCGGCTTGAACATGTCGGGAATCATCTTGGCCAGCTTGTCGGTGCGCGCGAGCGGAATCGCCATGACCCGGCCAACATCGCGTATGCCCGATTTAAGGGACAGGCAGCCGAAAGTGATGATTTTCGCGCAGTGGTCGGCGCCGTGGCGTTCGATAATGTGGGCGACGACTTCCTGCCTGCGTTCCTTGTCGAAGTCCAGATCGATATCGGGCATTTCGTTGCGGCCTTCGTTCAGGAAGCGTTCGAAAAACAGGCCGTACTTGAGCGGGTCGAGGTTGGTTATGCCCAGGCCGTAGGCGATGATCGAACCGGCGGCCGAACCGCGCCCCGGGCCGACGGGGATGCCGTTTTCGCGGGCGAAGTTCACCACATCCCACACGATCAGGAAGTAGTCGGGAAAGCCCATTTTGACGATGACGGCGCGTTCTTTTTCAAAGCGGTCGACGACATCCCGCGGCAGCGGATCGCCGTAGCGCTTTTTCAATCCTTCGATACAAATCTTCGACATATAGTCGACCGACGTCATGTTGTCGGGAATTTCCAGCGTCGGCAGGTGGAAGCCCTTGAGCGGCAGCTCGAGGTTGCAAATATCCACCACCCGCATGGTGTTTTCGATCGCGTCCTCGAACCCGGGAAGGGCGGCGAGCATTTCGTCGGCGGATTTCAGATGGCAGCCGGTTTCGGCGTGCATGCGGTTTTCGTCGGCGAGCAGGCGGCCGGTGTTGATGCAGATCATCACGTCCTGAATCGCCTTGTGCTCGGGCAGAAGATAGTGCGAGTCCGAAGTCGCGACGAGCGGAATGCCGGTTTTGTTCGACAACTCGCGGAAGGCGGGAAGGATTTTTTGCTGATCCGCCAGGCCGTTGTTCATGATTTCGAGGAAATAATTGCCTTTGCCGAACATGTCCTGATACTCGAGCGCGGCTTTTTCCGCCTCGGCCATTTTGCCCGCGAGCAGCATTTGCGGAATTTCCCCGCGCAGGCAGCCGGAAAGGCAGGCGATGCCGCCGGACAGTTCCGCCAGAATCGCCTTGTCGATGCGGGGGTAGCGGTACAGGCCGGTCAGAAAACCTTCCGAGCACAGGCGGGACAGGTTCTGGTAGCCTTCGAAATCGCGCGCGAGCAGGGTAATGTGATTGTAGGCGAATTGCTCGGACGTGGATTTGTCGCGGCGGTCGCCCGGCGCGACGTACGCTTCGAATCCGACGAGCGGTTTCATTTCCATTTTTTTCGCGGTTGTATAGAAATCCACCGCCCCGTACATGACGCCGTGGTCGGTTATGGCCATTGCGGTTTGGCCCAGCTCTTTTGCCCGGCCCAGCATTTTGTCCACCAGGACGATGCCGTCGAGGGTGGAGTAGTGGGTATGGATGTGCAGATGCGCAAACGGTACGGTCATGGATGCTTTTCCTCAAAAAAATGATTCGCACAAGAGAGACGATTATATTCGGAAAAACGAATGCGCGCGAGTGGATTTCTGCCTATATTCCCGTTCGCGCGGACCGAAAATACGCAACCGCCGCAATGACAAACGTTACCAGTTCGGCCGCCGACAGCGCGGACCACACCGCATTTCTTCCCCATACCGCCGGAAAGGCGAAGAGAAACAGCGGAACAAAAATCGCGCTTCGGAACAAGGCGAGGAAAAACGCCGGAATCGCTTTCTGAATCGACTGGAAGTAGGTGATTATCAGAATCGAAATACCCGCGAAAACGAAGCCGGAAAAATAGACTGTCGCCTGGCTATGGGTAAAATCGATCAGTTCCGCGTCCGACGGGGTAAAAATTGCGATAAACGGCCGTGCGAGAAAAATCACTCCCGCATACATCAGGATGCCTATGCCTGTCACGGCCTTGAACAGGAACGTCATGAGTGCGCGGTTCCGGGCATGGTCGTTCCGGCCGTGGAAGTAACTGATCATTGGTTGAACGCCTTGTCCGATGCCCAGGAACACGCTGAGGAGTATCAGCGCGATATACCCGATGGTCAGATAGGCGGCGAGGCCCAGTTCGCCGAATCCGTTTGTATTGATGGCGATGTTATAGAACAGCGTTACAAGTCCGATGGAAAATTCCATGATAAAGGCGGGCGCGCCAAGGTACAGGATCGACCATGCCAGTTTTGGGGACGGGGCGGGGATGGAGAAGTGCAGGAGTCCGCGTTTTCGAAGAAAATGCGGAAGTATTATCATAACGCTGAAAACGGGGCCGAGGGCGGTCGCCAGCGCTGCGCCGCCGATGCCCATGTCGAGCGGATACAAGAATACGTAATCGAGGACGATATTCGAGACGGCGCCGATTGCGAGTGCGGTCATTGCCAGTTTTGGCTGGTTGTCCGAGCGGGCGTAGGAGCTGAAGGCGAAGCTGTAGATGAGGAAGGGCGATCCGGTGACGATGTACCAGAGGTATTCCACCGCTTCCGTCTGGATATCCGGCGTCGAGCCGAGCAGGACGGCGAGTTCATCCATATACAGGTTGCCGAGCGCTGCTATCAGGAGCGCCGCCAGCGTTGCGATGACGAGTGAAAGGTTGAACGCGTCATTTGCTTTTTTTGTATTGCCCGCGCCGAAGTTGGTGGAGATGATGATGCTGGCGCCCACTGAGATTGAGAGCGACAGGGCGATGAGGATTTCCACGACGGGCACGGCGATTGCCGCCGCCGCCATGGCGTCTCGTCCCAGGCGGTTGCCGATGAACATGCCGTCCACGATCAGGTAGACTGAGTTCAGCAACAGTCCGATCGTTTGCGGGATTGCGTATTTGACAAAAAGTTTGAACGGCGATTCCCGATACATTGCCACTCCTTTTCTCGCGTTCATGCCGAAGGCGGAGAAGCGTCCAACTCTGGTAAAAAACTGTCCGTCCGACACGGACTCGCAGGGGGTTTGGGGGCGCGCGAACAGCGGCCCCAAGTCTTTAATCACGCCGCGCGGATCATTCCTCCTCACGTGCTTTCCCCGAAAGTTCAACCCCTT
>DAIPJX010000238.1:0-3683 GCA_036770065.1 Planctomycetota bacterium | reverse complement strand
GGCATTATGCCGCCCCGCCGGAGTACGAACAAGGGTGATTGCGTTGTTTCGCGTCATCAACGGTGCACCATACTGTCGGTCGGGCAGAAATCGTCGGTCAGAAGCGGCACGTCCGTGGTGTCGGGACGGGTCAGAAGTTGTTTGGGAATGATTTCGTCGAGTCCGGTGTGCGCCAGGTATTGATTGCGAATGGTCCGGTAACGGCGTTCGATATCGCGTCCGCTGTAGGCGGGGTTGCCAGCCTTGTTGGCGACGATAATGATGTTTTCGCCCTGTCCGGAGCGATTCCGGGGAAAGACGTACAGATTGCCGCCGTTTTGCGCGTCGGTATCGTAGACGTCGGCGAGGGTTTTGTAAACGGAACGGAAGAGGCGGCTGTGATCAATGCCCCGCGCCGGTTTTTCGAACGAACTGATGACGTTTATGATCATGACGCCGTCGTCGGTCAGGCGGTCGCGGATGGTCGAGAAGAACTGTTCCGTAATCAAATGCTTGGGAATTCTGCCGCCGCTGGAATAGGCGTCCATGATGATGTAATCCCATTTTTTGTCCGCGTCTTCGAGTTGTTCGACATACATGCGGCCGTCGACGACGTGCGATTTGATCACATCGTCTCCGGAGAACGGATATTTGAACCATTTTTCAGCGAGAGTGAAGACCCACGGGTCGATGTCGACGACATCGATTGATTTGACGTGTTCGGGATAATTTTCCTTGAACATTCTCGGTCCCACGCCGCCGCCGCATCCGATGATCAGCATGTCTTTGGGAGGCTGTCCGGTGAGGACCATTCCGAGATGGAGCAAATCGACGTAGCCGCAAGCGGTTTGCGCGGGCGGCGGCGGGAGTTCGCCGGTTTTCGGATCAAGAATGATGCCGCTTTCGATCAGGTTGTTGAACATCATGAGCCGCGCGGGCATTTGGTAGGGATAGATTTGGCTGCGCCCGTCCATGATGGTGATGTAATGGTAGGCGGACTCCTTGGTCTCAAGCAATTTGTCGCTGGCGTGGACCTGCGTCAGCGGGGTTGACGCGCCGAAGTATCCGCCGACGACGCCGAGCGTGGCGAGGGTGGTTCCCGTCTTTTTAAAGAAGCCGTCGCCGCGAAAAAAACAGAACACCGCCACGGCCGCGAGAACGATTCCGACGCTGTAGACGATGGCCGAGGTTCCGATGAGTTCGACCAGGACGAACGAGACAAGGAGGGTCCCGACGATGGAGCCAAGGGTTGAGACGGCGTAGAGGGAGCCTGCAACGGAGCCGAGAAGCGATACCTGTTTGGCTGCGAGCCTGACGGCGAACGGGCTGACCATGCCCATGCATATCGAGGGCGGCGCAAAGAGGACGAGACAGGCGACGAGGGTTCGGTAGCGGACGTCCATGCTGACGGCCTCGTTCATCCAGGCGCAGAAATGCGGCGCGATGGGCGGGATGGCGAGGACGAGGAGCGCGGCCAGAAGGAGAATAATGCCGAGGTTTTCAATTCGCGGAGCGCGGTCGGAGAGCCGCCCGCCGCCCCAGTAGCCGAGTGAGAGCGCCAGCATGAACACGCCGATAATCGCGCCCCAGACGTAGATGGTTGAGCCGAAGTGCGGTTCGACCAGCCGGGCGCCCGCCATTTCCAGCCCCATGAGGGCGGCCCCGGACATGAAGACGACGAAGTAGAGAGTACTGGCGCCGACGGAGCGCGCATTGTTTTCGTTTTTTGGCTTTTTGGGATGTTCTTCGACTTGGCTTTGCTGTTTTGGCACGTTGTTCCTCCATGGCGCGGTTCTTTTGTGTGTGCGAAAAAACAATTCTTCCCATTGGGAAGAATCCGGTACCCTCCTTATTCATCATAATAGTCAATCCCGCCGCCAGTGCAAGAAGCAAACCGGAGCGACGCGATTAGCCATATTTTTCCCTTCCAATGTGGACGATTTTGCCGTATAGTTTTGTATTTGAATAATTTGCCGACATATGAGAGGATTCCATGACAATCAGTTTCGAGGATTTCGAAAAAATCGACATGCGAATCGGCACCATTATGCAGGTTGAGGATTCGCTTTCGCGCAAACCAACGTACCGGTTTACGCTTGATTTCGGTCCGGAAATCGGCATACGAAAATCGTGCGCCGCGCTGACGCGCTATGCAAAAGAGGAATTGGTCGGCAGGCACATTGTCGCGGTCGTCAATTTTCCGCCCAAAAAAATGGGGCCGGAAGTTTCGGAAGTCCTGATTTTGGGGGTGCCGGACGGCAACGGCGGCGTTATTCATTTGCAGCCAGAACAGACCGCCCAACCGGGCGTCAGGGTGTTTTGAAGCTTATGGACATGACCTTTCGCGATACGCCAATCCCGGCCGACATCGACGCGGTCCGCCGACTCGCGCGGGGAACGGGATTTTTCCGCCCGGATGAAGTCGATGTCGCGGTGGAGTTGGTGGAGGAACGGCTGGCGAAAGGCCCCGAATCAGGGTATTTTTTCTGGTTTGTCGAAATGGCGGGCGAAGTGATCGGGTATGTTTGCTACGGTCCGATTCCCTGCACAATCGGATCGTATGATTTATACTGGATAATGGTGGACGTTGGACGCCAGCGTTGCGGCGCGGGCAAGCGTCTTCTCGCCCTGGCCGAAGAATCGGCGAAGCGCATGGGTGGCAGGCAGATGTTTATTGAAACAGCGGGCAAGGCTCAATACAAAACCACTCGCATATTTTACGAAAAGTCCGGATACGATTTGGCGGCGGAGTTGGCGGATTTTTACGAACCGGGCGACGCCAAGTGCGTTTATCGAAAAGTGTTGCGATAGAGTTCCAGCGAGGAGCAGGGAATGGGTGAAAAGGCGGTCCTTAAATACGGCGACCAGGAGACGGAGCTTCCCGTCTTTGTCGGCAGTGAAAACGAACGAGCCATAGATATATCGCGCCTGCGCGGCGATACCGGCTTAATCACGCTGGACGAAGGGTATGTCAATACCGGATCGTGCAAAAGCGCGATTACCTATCTGGACGGCGAAAAAGGAATTCTGCGCTATCGCGGATACCCGATTGAGGAATTGGCGGCCAAGAGCCGTTTTGTCGAGGTGGCGTATCTTTTAATGTATGGCGAGTTACCAACGCCGAAACAACTCAATGCCTTTTCAGGCCTGCTGAACGATTCATCGCTTATTCACGAGGATATGCGCCATTTCTTCCTGGCCTTTCCCAACAACTCGCACCCGATGGGCATATTGACGACGATGGTGGCGTCGTTGTCGTCGTTCTACCCGGTTCGGGACGAGATGTCGGACGAGGAAGAGAGCCAGATTATTGCGAATCTTGTTTCGCAGGTGCGCACGATTGCCGCGTTTTCGTACAAAAAATTCGTCGGCGAACCGGTGGTGTACCCGTCGTACAAGCTGCGTTTTGTCGAGAATTTCCTGAACATGATGTTTTCGTCGCCGGTGTCGAATTACGAGCAGGATCCGGACATCGTGAAGGCGATTGACACGTTCCTTATTTTACACGCGGATCACGAACAGAATTGTTCGACTTCGGCGGTTCGCATCACCGGATCGAGCCAGTCGAATGTGTATGCGGTGATTTCAGCAGGCATTTCCGCGCTGTGGGGCAAGCGTCACGGCGGCGCAAACCAGGGCGTCATCAGCATGCTTCAGGACATAGTCGCTTCAGGAGGCGACGGCAAGCGTTTTGCGCCTGAGTC
>DAIPJX010000237.1:0-3701 GCA_036770065.1 Planctomycetota bacterium | reverse complement strand
ACAATGAACAATTAACAATGAACAATGGAGGAAGAAATACATTTATAACTCGCTCACTACCGCTCGCTTTTCAGGATGTGGTGAGAACGAGCGGTAGCGAGTGGATGCTAAATGTAAAATTCTGAGCGAAGCGAAGAATCTTCCATCATTGTTCATTATTCATTGTTAATTGTTAATTGTCGTTTCCCTCTTCGGATTCCGGATGCAACCGAGCCGATTGCGCTTCCGTTTTCATCGAAACGATGCAAACGGCGGTCGACATTTTCCTTGACACCGGGGGCTTTGTGCGCATAATGTTTTGGTTTGCTTCCGCCTCCATGATGCCTTGTGGGTGGCGGATTTTGTGATATGTTTTTTATTCCGCGCCTTGACAATGTACACTGGCGCGGACTTTGTTTAGCTGGAGCGTACGTTCTGGCTGTCATACAAATACAGTAAAACAGAGGAGTTACGGAAATGGCAGTACCCCGTCATAAAACGTCGAAACAGAAAAAACGCTCCCGCCGTTCGCACGATGCGCTTTCTCCGGTAGGCTTTTACGTCTGCCCGCGTTGCAATCAGGAAAAGCTTCCGCACCGCGTTTGCGATAACTGCGGTTATTATCGCGACGTGGAAAAGATAAAGACAGGCAACTGAATCCATGCGCCTGGGCATTGACGCGATGGGCAATGACAATGGTCCCGCTCCGATCGTGAAGGGCGTGAAAGCGTTCCTTGACGAGGATCCCGATTCGACGGTTGTTTTGGTTGGGGATCGCGACAGGGTAACCAGGGTCATGATCGAGGAAGGCATTGGCTTGTCCAAGCGCCTCGAGTTGGTCCACGCCAGTCAGGTGATGGAAATGGAAGACAAGGTCGCGGATCTCCGGGAGAAACGCGACAGTTCTATTATGCGCCTGGTCAATGAATGCAAGGAAGGCCGCATAGACGCGATGATCGCGCTCGGCAACACGGCCGCCGCAGTCGGCGCGGCGACGATTGGGTTGAAATTGATCCCGGGCGTTCGGCGTCCGGGCATTGCCATTGCCATGCCGACGCGGAATTTGAAGCGTCCCTGCGTCGTTATCGACATGGGCGCGAATACGGCGTGCAAACCGGCCCATCTTGCCAGCTACGGCGTGATGGCTTCGATTTACAGCGCGAAAGTTCTTGGCCTTTCCCAACCTCGCGTGGGATTGCTGAACGTCGGCGAAGAACGAAGCAAAGGCAACGAAGTTTTGCGTGAAGCGTTTGCTCTTTTGGAAGACGCTCCGGTAAACTTTATTGGCAATGTCGAAGGCGGCGATATTTTCGCCGGCACCTGCGATGTTGTCGTTTGCGACGGTTTTATCGGCAATGCTGTCTTGAAAGCGTCCGAGACGCTTGCCTCAACCCTGTCGACCTGGATAAAAGACGCGTTCCTCGCCACCTGGTACACCAAACTCGCCGCACTGATGATTCAGGGCCAATTCACAAAAGTAAAAAAACGTCTCGACTATGCCGCGTACGGTGGCGCACCGCTATTGGGCGTGAACGGCGTGTGCCTTATCGGCCACGGTCGATCAAAGGCCGCTGCGGTCACCAGCGCTCTCCGCACAGCCCGTGAAAGCGTTGCGACTAATATTAACGGCATGATTCGCGAAAATATTGAGCGAATGCGCACATCCGCCCGCCTCCGCGCGGTCGAAAGCGCCGAAGAAGCCGCCGAGGGATAAATTTCAGCTGATTTTTGACCAACTCCTTGTAATTTCAGCGGATGTTTTTCCTCTATAATGAAATTCCTTTCACAAATAATTTTTTTATTATGTTTTTTTTGAATAAAATGCTTGAAGTTCCGGAAAAATTTATTATATATAGTAAAGTTGATATACGAGGGAGACACCCGGTATTCAATCGGGAATGGTTTATTTTGAATGACCTGTCCCATGTGGGACAATTTGAACAAAGTATGAGAAAAGGAGATGGAGATGCGTATTTTCTTGGCTATCGCCCTGGCTGCCAGCCTGTTCGTCGCTGCTGGCTGTTCCTGCACCACTGGCAGGTGCCCGGCCCCGGCTCCGGCCCCGGCCCCGGTTTGCAGCCCCTGCGGCTTCTAGTTTCACCAGTAGTCAGAGTTACACGTTGTGCTATGCGAAACCCTTTATTGGGTTTCGCGTTTTTTTACCCCCCTAAATAATTGGTTTATTCATGCAAACCATAAATATTTGACATCGCTTATTTTTTATCGCAATAAGTTTCGGATACATAATTCCGTCTGTTCACATAAGCTACAAGAAAACCTCTTGTCCCTTGCATAATAAAATCAATTCTGTTCGAATTTTTCCTTTCAATTCTTTTGAATCCGGGTACCATTGGCGTCGTATTAAGAGCTTGTCCGAGCAGGAACCGTGATGCTCATTTTCCGTCCGGCGGTCAATATGCGAGGCGACGCGACAAGGCAATGCGAGACATTGGTGCGGAGCGTCAACGAAGCGGATTGACCGGCGAACGGAAAATGAGCGCGCGGGACCTGCTCGGATAGGCGCTAATGTATACACATGCGAATGATTGGGGGAATGATGCGCAGGTTTTTCATCATTGCCGCGTTTTCGACGGCAATGATATGGGTTTTGGGCTGTCAAGACGATATCGACTCGGGTGCGCATTACGGGTATACCGGTTCGCTTCCGGGCAAATGCGCTTATTGTGAGTAATGGTGAGTCTGTAGATCCTTTCTTTTTGACGGGGTACGGCGTGGGCGGTTGCCGCG
The DNA here is from genome assembly GCA_036770065.1 of Planctomycetota bacterium. Classification (GTDB taxonomy): domain Bacteria; phylum Planctomycetota; class SZUA-567; order SZUA-567; family SZUA-567; genus JAJBSZ01. The sequence continues at coordinate 974 of DAIPJX010000237.1, read as the reverse complement.
CATTGTCATGATGGACACACAACCATGATCAAAGGATTCCTGTTATTTCCAGGCCAGGGCGCTCAAGTTGTGGGCATGGCCAAAGACGTGTACGATACGGGCGGACATGCGGTCGCATTGTTTGAGGAAGCGTCGGAAATCCTCGGCTTTGATGTGGCGGATATGGTGTTTAATACAAATGCGGAGACGTTGGCGCGGACGGAAAATTGCCAGCCGGCGCTTCTCGTCGCGAGCCTTGCGCTTTTGGATACGTTGCGTGAACGAAAACAGGTCAAGGTCACCGGCGCGGCCGGTTTGTCGTTGGGCGAGTATACGGCGCTGACGGCGCTGGAGTCGATTGATTTCGCCGATGCGGTTCGGCTGGTCCGGAAGCGCGGCGAGTTGATGGAAGAGTCGGCTCGCGGTCAGGACACGGGCATGGCGTCGGTCATAGGTCTTGAGTCGGCTGCTGTTGAAGACGTTTGCGCTCGCGTCACAGCGTCCGGGGTTGGCGTCGTTGTTCCGGCCAATTACAACAGTCCGGGGCAGGTTGCCATATCGGGTTCGAAAGCGGCGCTTGACAAAGCGGGGGAGGAACTGAAGGCGGCTGGCGCTCGTCGGGTGTTGCCGCTTGCCGTTTCGGGTGCGTTTCATTCTCCTTTTATGGATGCGGCGAAAAAGGGGCTGGAGACGGCGCTTGCCGAGGTGGCGCTCAGGAATCCGATGGCGAAGTTCGTCAATAATGCCGACGCCGCTGTTGTTACCGATCCGGAGATGATCCGCGAATCGTTGGCGCGTCAGGTTGTGTCTCCGGTCAAGTGGGAGCAATCCTGCCGTCTTGTCGTTGGCCAGGGTGATATGATTTTTTATGAAATCGGTCCCGGAAAGGTGTGCTCGGGGCTTATGAAGCGTATTGCGCCCGAAGCGACGGTGGTGTCTGTCAATTCGCTTGCCGATATTGAGCAACTTCCGGATTAAACCGCATCAACAGGAGA
>DAIPJX010000033.1:0-13909 GCA_036770065.1 Planctomycetota bacterium | reverse complement strand
TTATACTTGCCCCGCTTTCCCATGTTCCTTTCGCAAATAGTCGCCGCTTCGTCCACGTCCACGGAAATATGGCCGCAAAACAAAAAACGGCAATCGACTGTGCGTTCGCGGGTGTTATAATAAAAATTGTATTGCAACCCGCAGACGTTTGTTCGGTCAAAGGAGCCTTTTCATGAAAAGGAACAAGGTGATGAGCGCCGGGGAGGCGGTCGCGAAAATCAGGGATGGCGATTGCCTCGCCATTCATTCGTCGGGAGGAGGCCTTGGCGAACCGCAAATGCTTCTCACCGCGCTTCGCGACAGGTACAGAAAGGAAAGTTCGCCTTCGGGCCTGACCCTGTTCCATACGTCGGGCGTCGGCGACAAGGCGGGCAGCGGCAACGATCTCATTGCAATCGAAGGCTTGATCAAACGCGACATCGGCGGGCACTGGGCAATGGCTCCGGAAATGGGCAAGCTCGCCCTGGAGGAAAAAATCGAAGCCTACAACCTCCCCCAGGGCGTCATGTCGCAAATGTACCAGGCCATAGCCGCGAAATCGCCCGGCGTCATCACCAAAATCGGCCTGAACACCTTTGTCGATCCCCGTCTCGAAGGCGGCATCCTCAACAAACGCACCACCGAACCGCTGGTCAAGGTGCTGGAACTGGACGGCGAGGAATGGCTTTTCTATCCCCGCCACCATATCGACGTCTGCTTCATTCGCGGCACGACCGCGGACGAAGACGGCAACATCTCCACCGAACAGGAAGCGGCGATCCTCGACGGAATTTCCGTCGCCCAGGCCACGCGCAACTGCGGCGGCATCGTCATTGCCCAAGTCAAATACCTTGCCAAGCGGGGCACGCTCAAGGCGCAGGATGTGCGCATTCCCGGCATTCTTGTCGATTGCATCGTCGTCGACGCGGAGCAAAAACAGACAGCCGACGCTGAAATCAATCCGTCCCTCGCCGGAACAATCCGCATTCCGCCGGGTCAGGTACCTCCGCTGCCGCTTGGCGAGCGCAAGGTCGTCGCCCGCCGCGCGGCCAGGGAACTGGCTCCCGGCGCGGTCGTCAATCTCGGGTACGGCATGAGCGACGGCGTCGCGTCGGTCGCGGCGGAGGAAGGCGTTATCGATTCGATCACGTTCGTTCTTGAACAGGGCATTGTCGGCGGCATGCCCGCGACCGGCGTCATTTTCGGTTGCAGTTACAATCCCGACGCCATTATCGACGCCACCCACCAGTTCAACTTTTTCGACGGCGGCGGACTCGACGCCACCTTCCTCGGCATGGCGCAGGCAGACGCGTCCGGCAACGTCAATTCGAGCAAAACGGGCAAGCTCCTGTCGGGGTGCGGCGGATTCATCAATATTTCGCAAAACGCCAAAACCGTCGTCTTCTGCTCCACTTTCACGGCCAAGGGACTGCGGGTCAAGGTCGGCGACGGCAAGTTGGCCATCGTTCAGGAAGGCGCGATCAAGAAGTTCGTCAACACGGTCGAACAGGTCACGTTCAGCGCCAAGAACGCCCACGCAATCAAGCAAAAAGTCCTGTATGTCACGGAACGGGCCGTGTTCCGCCTCGGAACAAGCGGCCTCGTTCTTGTCGAGATAGCGCCCGGCATCGATCTGCAAAAAGACGTGCTGGACCAGATGGAGTTCAAGCCGGAAATCGCCCCCGATCTCAAGACAATGGACTCCGCCATTTTCAGCCAGGCCGGGCGGAACGGAGAATAGCATGGCAACCATCATCGAGCATGAAGTGAAAAACCGGACAATGTGGATCACCTTCCGCGAAGAGTCCGAACGCCGACCCTGCACCCTGGATTTCGGCGTTCTCGACCAACTGGAAAAAACGATGGACGCGGTCGAGGCGACCGAAGGGCTTAGATCGGTGGTTATCCGGGCCGCTTCGGAAAAGTATTTCGTTGTCGGCGCGAATATCGAAGCGTTGCAAAAATTGACGCCCGAGGGAATCGAGGAATGGATTCGCCGGGGCCACAAAACGTTCAATCGCCTGGCGAACCTCGCGTTGCCCGTCATCGCCTGCGTCGCGGGCGCGGCCATGGGCGGCGGGCTTGAACTTGCGACAGCGTGCGATTACATCGTCGCCGGAGAAAACGCGCGGTTTGCGCAACCGGAGGCCGGCCTTGGTTTCATAATGGGCTGGGGCGGCACCTATCGCCTTCCCAAGCTTGTCGGCCCGGGCCTGGCAAAGCACATGTATTTCACCGGCAAAGTGTTGACCGCGCGGGAGGCGCACGCCGCCGGGTTGGTGGTGGAGGTCGTGCCCGCCGATACGCTGCAAAAAAGGATGGAGGAAATAGTCGACGCTATCGGCAGGAACGCGGCTCTTGGCATACGTCTCACCAAGGAAGTGATCAACGCCCACATATTCGACCGGGCGGAGCTGGCGGTGCAGTTCGAGGCGGCGAATTCCGTCGCCTGCCTTCATTCTCCCGAGACCACGCGCCGGATGGAGGAATTCTTCGCTTCGCGCGCGAAAAAATAATCCCGCGTGCGCGGGGCCGGCCGCGCGAGTGTTTCGGTTTCGCGTTACAATCCGCGCAGACGGCGCATGCGGCGTTCCAGCGGAACAAAGGCGAAGCGATCGATGACAAGGCCGACGGCGATGATGACCAGCATCACGCCCATGACCTGATCCATCGCGTTCAATTCACGCCCGAAATGCAGCAGTTGTCCCAGCCCCATCCGGTCGATTATCGTGATGTAAATTTCCGCCGACATGAGGGAGCGCCACGAAAATGCCCAGCACAATTTCGCCCCCGCGACAAGCTGAGGAAGCGCCGCCGGAAATATCACCGTCCGCCAGGTGTGCGCGCCGCGCGATCCCATGACTCTCGCCGCCCGCACATACTGCGGCGGCACCGCGCGAATCGCGTTCTCCACCGCGATGGACATTGCCCACACCGATCCCATTATGACGACAAAATACATCGCCTGCTCGGTCTGGCCAAACCACAATATGGCCAAAGGCGACCAGCACACCGACGGCAGCGTCTGTAGTCCCAAAGCGGCCAGTCCCAGCGTGTTTCTGGCAATAGGGCTGCGGTACAACATCAACCCCATGAGAACGCCAAGGCCAAGCCCCATCATGTAGCCCACGACAAGGCGGCGCAATGTGACCAAAAACGCCTCGGTCAGCATGCCGTCGAAAAATGAATCCCGGAGGAATCGCAGCGTATCGAGAGGAGACGGGAGCAATATCGGCGATATCAGCCCCGATGCGGTCACCCACTGCCACACGCCGAAAACGGCCGCGAACACCAACGCCGATCCCGCCACCGTCCTTGCTATGCGCATGTCCGGCTCCCGTTGCCGTTGCCCGCTTCCGTCAGAAACGACGAAATATGCGCGGCGGCGGCGGCGAGCGACGTATCGTTCATGTTTCTCGGATACGGCAGGGAGACCGGCTCGTCGGCGACGACTTTCCCCGGCGCTTTCATAACCAGCACGCGACTGCCCAGGCACGCGGCTTCGCGCACGTTATGCGTGACCATGACGATGGTTTTTCCCGTTTTTTGCCAGATGTTCTGGAGATCGGCGTACAGTTGCTCGCGGGTCATGGCGTCGAGCGCGCTGAACGGCTCGTCCATCAAAAGAATATCCGGATCCGGCGCAAGCGACCGGGCCAGCGCCGCCCGTTGCCGCATGCCGCCCGACAACTCATGCACCCGAAGATGCTTGAAGCGGGACAATCCCACCAACTCCAGCATCATGTCGACCCGTTTGCGCTTATAGGAGAGGTCGAGTCCCTCCACCAGGTTCAGCCCGTAGAAAACATTTTGCCGAACGTCCAGCCACGGGAACAGCGCCGCGTCCTGGAACAACAGCATGCGATGGCGATCCGGCCCGTCCACAACGACGCCGCGACACGCAATCCGTCCCGAATCGGGCATAAGCAACCCGGCGATGCTGTTCAACAATGTCGATTTGCCGCAGCCGCTGCTGCCGAGGATGCAGACAAACTCCCCCTCGCGTATCGTGAGGGATATGTTGTCCAAAGCGAGAATCGATTTGCCGCCCTTGACGCTTTGAAAATATTTGTTCAGGCCCTGCATGACCAGAAGTCCGTCGTCCATCATTCGCCGCCCACCAAGCCGGTCAAGTCGTGCTCGCCCTTGAGAAATCCCGCGTCCTGCGCCGCTTCAAGCGACCGGGCGAATTCGGCGGCGGCAATGGCGTTCTCGAACAACAGACGCGGCCACGCCCGCTCGAGCACTTCAGCGGGGAATTCCCGCCGCATCTGGCGCGTCAGCTCTTCCCGGACGCGCCGTTTCGCCTCGTCCGGATTCGCCTTGATCCATTCGGTCAGTTCGCCGTGCGCCGCGACGAACGCCAGGGCCAAGGCGGGATTCGCGTCGGAGAACGTTTTTCCCATCGCAAGAACCGTCGTCACCGACGTCTCCACCGGTTCCGTGTAAACGACCTTGCCGCCCAATTCCAGTTCCAGCCGGGACACCCACGGTTCAACCGTCCAGGCGGCGTCGATGCCGTCGGTCGCGAACAATTGCAGTATGGTCGGATTCGGCGTCGGGATAACTTTCGCGTCCCCGCCCGTCATCGTGATGCGCAGGCCGGCTTCCGTCAACCAACTGCGGCACGCCACATCCTGCGTATTGCCCAGTTGCGGCGTCGCTATGCGCATGCCCCGAAAATCGCCGGGCAAGGACAACGCGCTCTTTTCCGGAACCACCAGCGCCGCTCCGCCGCGAACCGCGCCCGCCGCCACCGTCACCCCGCCCTTCGAGCGGACAAAGGCGTTGAGAACCGGACTCGGCCCCACATACGTCAGATCGATCGATTTGGAAAACAGCGCCTCCATCGCCGACGGGCCGGCGTTGAAGGAATGCCATTCGAGAGAGACGCCTTCCGGCAAACGGGACTCGAACCATCCCTCGCCGTCCGCCGCCATGCTTTGCGCCACGAGCGCGTGCGCATGCGTCACATTGGGGAAATACCCGACGGAAATTTTCTTCTCCGCCGCGAACGCATTGCCGCACAGAAGAAAAAGCGGAAGAAAAAATAAAACCGGAAACAGCCGTCCGGTTATTTTCCCAAAGGAAACAACTCTCGATCGTCTTGCCATTCTCATTCCCGTTTCGTCGCGAAGAGACTGCCGCACAGCGTTACCGCGGTGCGGCGCATCGTATGGAGCGATAGGCTACGCCAGGCCCTTCGCCTGCAAAAACGCGATCACCTGATCGCTCAACCCTTCCGGCGTCATTGTTCCGTCAAGCGTGATCTCCGGATTCACCGGTTCCTCGAACGGGGCGGTGACTCCGGTAAAGTTCGGCAATTCGCCCGCGAACGCTTTTTTATACAGCCCCTTGAAGTCCCGCTCGGCGCACACCTCAATCGGAGTCTTGACGTATATTTCCAAAAATTCGTCCGCCTCGAACCGGTCGCGAATGGAACGCCTGTCCGCTTCGTACGGCGTGATGAACGACGCCAGGACAATCAGTCCCGCGTCGACCATCAAGCAGGCGACTTCCGCCGCGCGGCGAATATTTTCCGCCCGGTCGGATTCGGCAAAGCCGAGATCGTTGCACAAGCCGTGGCGCAAGTTGTCGCCGTCGAGGGAATACAGATGCTTTCCGGACACGAACAGGCGCTGCGCCACCAGGTTGGCGACCGTGGACTTTCCCGACGCCGACAACCCGGTAAACCACAACACAAACGGCTTCTGTCCCTTTTGCGCGGAGGAGGATTTTTTGTCGATGGCGAAATCCTGCCACAGGACGTTATGCGAACGCCGCAGGGAATGCTCTATCATCCCCGCGCCGAGCGTTCTGCTCGTCAGCCTGTCGACCAGGATGAATCCGCCGAGATCGCGCGATTCCTTGTACGGCGCAAGGGGAACCGGCCGGTTCAGGATCAGCTTTACCCGGCCCAGATCGTTCACGCCGAGACTTTTGGCCGCGCTTTCGCGCCGGGTGTCCAGATCGATTTTCGCGGAAAGTTCCGCGACCGTGGCCAGCGCTTCCGTTGTTCCGAGCCGGAAAATATAGGTCCGCCCCACGACGAGATTCGGATCGTTGAGCCAGACCATCCGCGCGGAAAAGCTGTCGGCTATTTCCGGCGGCCGGTCGACGCAGGAGAGCAAATCGCCCCGCCACACATCGACTTCCGTAGCCAACTGCACATTGACCGCGTCCTCGGCGACCGCAACCTCCCGGTCACCCCGCATCGTGGTGATGCGCCGCACAGTGCTCTGCACGCCCGACGGCTGGATGGCGATTTCGTCGCCGACGGCGACCTGTCCCGAAACAATCGTGCCGGAAAGACAGCGCGAACCGTCGTCAATCCGCGACACCAACTGGACCGGCATGCGAAACGCGCCCCGTTCTTCCGCCACCGGCTCTATCGCCTCCAGCGTTTCCAAAAGCGTTTTTCCGGAATACCAGTCCGTCGCCGCGCTCTTATCCTTGACGTTGTCGCCTCTCAGGGCCGAGACGGGGATGCAATGCAATGACTTGAACCCAAGATCCGCCGCGTATTCGCGGTACATCTTTTCAAGCATGGAAAAGACTTCGCGGCTATAGTGCATCACGTCCATTTTATTGATGGCGACGATGATGTGCGGGACGCCGACGAGAGACAGTATATAGGTGTGGCGTTTTGTCTGCGGCAAAAGGCCGCCGACCGCCTTGGTCGCGTCGACCAGAAGAAGGGCCGCGTCGGCGCGCGAGGCGCCCGTGACCATGTTGCGCGTGTACTGCTCGTGGCCGGGGGCGTCCGCCACCAGATAGCGCCGGTTCGCCGTCGCGAACGACCGGTAGGCGACGTCAATCGTGATCGCCTGCTCGCGCTCGCCCAAAAGACCGTCCATCAACGCGGAAAAATCGGGCAGGCCCTCGGCCGTCCTTTCGTTTTCGAGCGTTTTCAATTCTTCGTCGTAGAGCAAATCGCAATCGTGCAGAATGCGGCCTATCAGGGTGCTTTTTCCATCATCGACGCTGCCGCAGGTCAGGAGCCGCAAAACGGAGGAATTTTCGTCGTTCATTAGAAGTACCCATCCTGCTTTTTCTTTTCCATGGATCCGCGCTGATCCGAATCGATAAGACGACCCTGGCGTTCGGAATGGCGGGCATTGCGGATTTCGTCCACAATCTCCTCAATCGTCGTCGCTTCGGAACGTATGGCGCCCGAAAGCGGCCAGCATCCGAGCGTACGGAAGCGGACCAGTTCCATCCGCGGCTCTTCGCCCTTCTCAAACACCATCCGGTCGGGATCGTCGACCACAATCAACGCGCCCGAGCGTTCGACGACGGGACGCGGTTTCGCGAAATAGAGCGGAACGATCTCAATCCCTTCAAGCATGATATAGCGCCAGATATCGTATTCCGTCCAGTTGGAGAGGGGGAACACCCGCATCGTTTCGCCGGGTTGGAGGCGGGTGTTGTACACGCGCCACAATTCGGGGCGCTGGTCGCGCACATTCCACCGGTATCCGGCGCTTCGGAGGGAAAACATCCGTTCTTTCGCGCGCGATTTTTCTTCGTCGCGGCGCGCGCCGCCGATGGCGGCGTCGAACTGGAACTGATCCAGCGCCTGCTTGAGCGCGTCCGTTTTCATGATGTCCGTGTAGCGGGCGGAACCGTGGGTAAACGGCGAGACGCTTTTCTCCCGCCCTTCCGGATTGATATGCACGAGCATGTTCAGCTTCATCTCGCGAGCCATGCGTTCGCGGAATTCGATCATTGCCCGGAATTTCCAGGTCGTGTCGACATGGAGAAACGGAAAGGGAATTTCGGCGGGATAAAACGCCTTGCGCGCAAGGTGCAGCAACGCCGACGAATCCTTTCCGATGGAATACATCATGACCGGCTTCTCGAAGGAAGCCGCCGTTTCGCGGATCACATGAATCGCTTCCGCCTCGAGCGCTTTCAGACAGTTATCCAGTTCCATACGAGTCCTTGTCGACAAAACCGCGGGTAAACTCCCATTATATGTCCAGAGCCACTTTTGTCGCAATCGCGATTTGGTATAAAATCTGCGACAGGTCCTTGAACAACATCAGATTCTTGCTTTCGTGCCTCGGCAGAACAATGATATGGTCGCCTTTCTGCACGATCTGGTTCCTGCCCGCGAGCACCTCGCCGTTCGGACGGACAAGCATCAGGTTTCGCTTGTCCGACCGGCGCGTAAAGCCGCCGGCGGCGTTGATGTAATCATTGATTCTCGAACCAGCGCCGTACGCGACGACCTTGGGCATCCGCACTTCGCCGCTTATCTGGACGACGTCGCGTTTCGGCGGAACGACGATGATGTCGCCGTCTTCAAGCATGATGTCGGCGAACAGCCCGTTCCGGCGCACGACGACGACGCCGTCCGGCTCAAGCAGGCTCGCCCGCCTGACGAAATCCTGAATCATCGCCGCCTCCCGCACCCGGATTTCCGCTTCGCCAGGCGAAGAGGACGTGGCGGTCAGCGCGGCTTGTTCAAGCCGCTGCAATCCGTCGGCAATGCTCCGGCGTTGCTGTTCGGCCACGCTTCGGCGGCGCAGGTAGACGGCGTCGATATCGGCGGTGGCCTGGTTGACCGCGATGTAATTCAGAAGCGAGACGAGCGTCGTTCCCTTTTTGATCGGGAAGCGTTCCTCGCCGATCACCTCGCCGGTCGCGGTCACGAGGAGGCTGTCGCTTTGCCGGTCGGAGACGAATTCGACGACATCGTTGTCGGCCAGCATGAACGACGAGAAATCGTCCCGCGTGAGATAGGCGTTGAAGGGCGCGCCGTTCCGCGAACCGGACACGACCACATGCGCGACGCTTTCCAGGGGGGACGCGACCCGCATGAGTTCCTGCCCCGAGAAAAATCCGGAAAAGGACGCGACGCCGGGCACGCGCGGCGCCGGCGGGTATTCGTAGCGCGCGGGCTGGCGCAGATCGCCGATGGCGGCGACGCTGGGCCCGCGTTCCTCGATCAGCACGACGTCGTTTTCCATCAACTGGAAATTCGGCAATATGCCTTCGAGCATGAATTCATACAGATCGAATGCGGCGACTTCGTTCCTGCCGCGCATGACCCGGATGTTTCTGTAACTGCCCTGCTCCGCGACAATGCCGCCGGCGCGGTCGATAAAGGCGAGCAACGAATCGGAAGCGCCGCCCGCGTAGCGTCCGGGTTTTCTGACAAAACCGGAGACGTAGACGACCAGCGGCTGGGCCGTCATGAGGTTTGTGTAAACTTCCACGCCCGACGGGTACACGGAAAGCACGCGCCCCTTGACTATGTTGAACAGATCGCCGTGCGCCCGCCCGCCGACGCGCACCGGCCCCACCTCGGGAATGAATATGTTTCCCTGATGATCCACGACCTGGGAGTCGTCGAGATTTTGAGTGCCCCACAGGCGCACCACAATTCTGTCTCCGGGGGTAATCAAATAGCCGGGAGCCAGACTGTCGGGGCGAGTGCCGGTGAAGTTGCCCTCGAACAAATTGGCGCCGAACGGCCGCAACTGCGATATTTGCGGTTGCGGAAGGCCTTTTGCCGCCCACGCGGGCAAAGTGACGCCCGAGGCGGCGTCCCCCGTCTTGTCCTGCACCAGCGACATCGGCGTCGCCGCCATGCCGCCGCCGCCCATGACCATTTCCGGATTGGAATCGGGTGGCGGGGAATCGTCGGAAAGCGGCGACCAGGGCGTCTCGGCGGCCGACGCCAACGTACAGAGAATGACGGAGGCAACGCCCAACAGCATTCGTGCCGTTCGGCTCCGTACCGTGACGGGAAATTTTTCCATACGAACTCCTGCGACCCAGAAACAATGAAAAATCCGATGCGCGACGGCATTCTTCAACTTTTTTCGTCACTCTTTCATCTTGCCGTCAAAGAGGCTGCAATTTTATCAAATCGACGGATACAATTCAATATCGCTTTTCGTCCACTCGCCCGCATGAACGCGGTCATGGTTTGAATATGTATTTTCCCCGGCAAACAGGGCATATGCAACTCGCCTTTATCGTTTCAATGGGCGGGCATATTCGGGTTCTTGCGTCGACCCCGGGAGCATTGCCGGCGAGAACGGCCAGCCCTTCCTCTTTCCAGGCGAAAAAGTCGTCGCGCAACGAAACCATTTCCCGAAGGAACGCCTCCAGCGTCAATTCCTCCGCCGTATCCGGACTGAAATACCGTGTATGGACGAGGAAAATTCCATGGAACAATTCTTCCGGCGTCAGGCTTCCCGCCTTTTTCCTCACGCCGTTGCGATCGTCCGTCAATCCCCATCCCGCATAGATGGACGGGCCGAAAGCGACAACCGGTTTTCCGGCCAGGAGCGCGTCGAGACCAATCGCATCGTTAAAGACATACACGCGGCCAACCAGCGGGAACAAACCGTACGGATTGACCCGACGCGTCAAGAGCGTCGCGCCCGCTTCGCGGACGCGGGCAAAATGCCCGCGGGCGCGCAGGCCGGATCGCGGAAGCGTCACATAGATGTCGGCGCCGGGATTGTCCGCCCGGGCCGCTTTCAGCATGGCGGAAAACGCCGCGCCGTCGCCTTGGCGGAGCGTATCGTCGTCCCGGTCCTGATCGACGACCAGTACTTTTTTCCTGCCGTCGCCGGGAATTTCGTCGCAGTCGAGCGGCAGGTGATTATGTTTGCTCAACCGGTTCGCCACGATGAAGCGCATGGCTTCGCGCGCGCGGCGGATTGCCGCGTCGTCGAGCCTGGACGCGTCCGACGCAAGATGCGCCTGAAGCCGGGACAGCCCCGACCGGTCATGATGAAACGCGCAGTCGTCGACCAAAAACGCCAAGACCCGGCGATACCGTATCGGCGTCACCCGGCAGAGACAATCGTCGAGAATGGAAGCGACGAAAGCGCTGTCGACAAACCACAGATCCGCGCCTTCGGCCGCCTTCCGGGCCATTCGCGCCTGAACCGGCACATCGCGCCAGGCGCTGGCGTGATACATGGCCATGCGTCCCGCGTTGTCCAACGCCCCCTTCCCCGCGCCGTGTTTCACCATGGGGGTTTTGAACACGAGCCGGATAAAATTATAAAACCAGGCTTCGTTCACCACTCCCTGCCCGTCGTGGGCCAGAACCAGCGTCCGGCCCGGAGCGCTTCCCGGCTCGAGGGGACCGGCCGCGTCCCGCAATTTTCGTTCGCCATACACGCGCAAATATTCGTCGCGTTTCGCCGCTTCGCTTTTCCCGAACAACACGGTCGCCGCCCGGGAGATTCCCTTGCGCCACCCCGCCTCGGCAACGGCCCGAATCGCTTTGCCGATAGCGCGGTTGAACGGCTTGTACAGCATGCCGCCAAGGAGGGACGTGTGCGTAAAAAACCTGACGTACAGTTCAGTCATGCGCCATTCCCGCGACCAGTATCCGGTCATGGCGGCGTACGTGAACCAGCGGGGCGAGAGAGCGTCATAATACGGATCGCGCTGCCACGGCTTGATTTCGCCGACGTAATGGATGATTGAAGGGTTGGCGACCGACGCGGCCAGCTCGTCCGGGCCCATGTTGTTCAGCCCAAGGCAGCGGCGCACGAACAACTGCCTGGCGCCGGGAGCGTTTATCGCCAGAACATTCCATTCCCGGGGGAGAAGGTGCGTCGTATTATGGAACACGATTCCCAACACATCCTGATCGCCGAATTTGATCAGGTATTTTCTCGGGCCCCGGGCAATGGCGGCCAGCGCGTCGTTGAAGCGGGATACCGATATTTTTTCCAGATTCCATACCAGAACGCCCCCATTGACGTACCGCGCCGTTTCGGGAAGGCAGAGCGATCGGGCCATCGACACCGACAGCGTATCCGAAACGCCGGCCAGTTCCTTGTCTCCCATGTCGATTTCGAAAAGTTTCGTAATGTCGTCGCACACGATCAGGTCGGAATCGAGATAGAGAACCCGCGACAGTTTTCCCGAAAACAGTTCCGGAATCGCCAGCCGGTGGTAGGTGGCGCTTCCCTTGATGTGATCGCTCGTGAACAGCGTGCCGGAAAGGTTGTGCCTGTCTTCCACGCGGTAAAAAACGATGTCGGCGATATTGGCGAAGCGCCGCACGCCGTCCCGGAACGCAGCCTCGCCCGCCGCGTCGACGCCGCCGTCGTGCAGGACATGGAAAACGACCGTGTTCCCTTTGCGCAAATGACGGCACACCGATGCGGCGGCGACGGCGGTGTAGGGAAGGTAATCGGCGCTCGCGGCGAACACCACGTCGACGTTCATGACTGCGCGCTCCGTTCCGGGGAATCCTTGTCCGGCTTGACGTGGAACGAAAAGCGCCTCTGGAAAAATTCCTGAAAACGTCCCGGAAGCAGAGACTCCAGCCAAATCCCCAATGCCAGCGGCCACGGGAAAACGATCTGCCGGGGATTGCGAAGCAGTTTTCTTTTAATATGCAGCGCCGCTTTTTCCGGCGACCAGAGAAACGGCTTGGGGCTTTCGAGCCTGTCGCTCATCGGCGTATCGACGTATCCCGGGCAGACGACAGTCACCCGGACGCCTTTCGGCGCAAGCCAGCCGCGCAAAGCCAGGCCGTAATACCGCGCCGCCGCCTTGCTTGCCGAATACGCGGGAGAATACGGCAATTTCTGAAGCCCCGCCATTGAACTCATAACAACGATTGCGCCGCTTCCCCGCCGGGCCATGCATTCCGCCGCGACGCTCGCGGTGCGCATGGCCGATTTCGCATTGATGTCGAACAGGCGGTCGGCGTCTTCCGGATGTTCGAGACGTTCCTCCCGCGCCGTCGCCGACACGCCCGCATTGGCGAAAACCAGCGTCAGCGGATCCGTCGCATCGGCCCGGGCCAGCCATTCGCGGAGCGCATCGCCGTCGCGAATGTCGAAGCGCGCCGTATGGACAAGCGCGCCCTTTTCCCGGCACGCGCCCGCCACGCGCACAAGCGCGTTTTCATCCCGGCCCGAAAGGGAAAGCCGGACTCCCGGCCCCGCATACGCGCACGCTATCGCCATTCCCAATCCGCCGGTTGCTCCGGTCAGCGCTATATGCATGCGGGACTCGTTTCCGGCTGAACGAAACCGCGTTCGAACGAAGAGACGCCGGGCAGGAACGCATTGAGGAATTTCTTCATGCTCTTTTCCCACCCGCTCGGAAAAAACGTGTCCGCGTCGTCGTTGACGCAGGAAAATTTGGGCAGATACCCCCGTTCTTTGGGGTCGAGCAGCGCTTTATAGTACCGTCCCCGGTCGGGGCGTTTCGTATAGATGTAGTAATAGGTCGTATCGCACGGAACGGCCAGCCGCTTCGCGAGTCCCAGGAGCGGCGCCGCGTGGCAATACATGGCGATATCGCCCAATGCCCGGAAGCGGTTCGGCGATTGTTTCCGGATGTTTTCGCCGAAAAAATCCACCGCCGTTTCGATGCAGGCCTTGCTCATGGGATACGGCGTATGCGCCGTCAGCATCGGCAGGACGGAAATCCCGGCGGCCCGCATCACCTCGCACACGGTATAATACGACTGCGCGTGCGGACAGCGGAACTTGTCGAACCAGAACGCGCGCGACCGCCTCCAGTCGCGGAAAACGTACGGGATTCCGTTCGCGGTGAAAAAATCCTCCTTCGCGCACGGCGCGGACAGGAAGAAGTCGTCGTTGAAATACACGTACTGGTCGGCGAGGCCGGGAATGCGGTGCAGATAACTTTCGATAACGTGCGAGTTGAACGTCGGCAGATATTCCTCCGGGATGATGTCATGGTGATCGACGATCGTCACCCGTGGGTTCGCCGTGTCCAGCCAGTCCGGCGTTTGCCCGTCGGTCACGATATAAATATGGTTGGCCCACGGCGCGAATTTTTCGAGCGAGCGCAGCGAATACAGCAGTTCGTTGTTGTTCCGGAAGCGGGCCGGGATAAAACCGTCCGGGTGTCCCATGTCCGCGCCGCGGCGAAAACGTTCGCGCTTCCCCGCGGGCGCCGGGTC
>DAIPJX010000004.1:0-38400 GCA_036770065.1 Planctomycetota bacterium | reverse complement strand
GCGGGTAGGGATTTATCTGGCCGCGTTATTCAGGAAGCCGGCGGAATGGATCCGCACCGCGCGAACCGGGAAATGACTTTTTATTGTCGTATATGATCCTGCGAATCGTAATAGTAGTGCGGATAAATATCCTGTAATACGGTGAAATAATTATTGTAATAATACGGCTGCTTAACAACGAAATAGCGGGCCGGCGACTTTATTATGGAGCCGTCATTCATGACGGCGGTAGTCTGCCAGCCGTATCGTCCGGGAGTGGGAGCGTTGAAAATGCCGTTGTAGGCGTCGCTTTTCCCAATATAGGGAAAATATTTCACCGTCGTCGTCCCGGGATATGTGTGGCTGACCAGCTCCACCCGGAAATATTTGGGAACCTTCCTGAGCGAATCAGGCAGCGCCTCTTCGTCGGGCATTCTCCAACTCACGGTGATCGCGGCATTGGGCGGGAAAATGGCGCCGTCGTTGGGATAAAGCGGATGGACCTGCACCGGAACCACGGGGCTGTCATTTATGGTGCCTGGAAAAGTCATATCCTCGGACGACACCGGACGTTTGCGCCTGGCGGGATCCTCCCCCTCGTCGGGGAATGGCACGAGAACACCGGCGGCGGCGGCATACACGGCCGGAGTCGCCCAAAGCAAAAGCAAAAACACCATAACGGCGAAACGCTTGCCCTGTCCGCCGCGACGATTCATAAGATATTCGGCGCTCATGGCATTTTTCCTCCCTTGAGCGGCTTGGGGTGGTGTTTCGATTCTTCCCGAACAACTCTGGCGAGGCCAAAGATCATGCCGAGAAGAAACCAATATACAAGCGGCAAGGTAAGGTGGCGCAACGATATGGAAGCCAAATCGGCCACAAGGTAAATAATAACGCCGGTACAGGCGCCGCACAATATGGCGGTTGCCCTGTGGTTCGGCTTTTTCAGGCACGTCCTCAGCCCCGATGCCACGGCGTAGAAAGGAATCAGGAAATAGAACAAGGCTCCGACAATGCCGATTTCCGACAGAATCAACAGGTAGCTGTTATGAACCGCGGGAAAGTTCTTCATGGCGACTCGCATCTCGCCAAACCTCGACATGGACGCCATGGCAAAGCCGTGTTGCCCGAGGCCGACTCCCGACCAAACATTTTCCAACCATATCAGCAGAGCCATCTCGTTCATGTAATAACGACTGGTAAGGTTGTCGGAAGCGGAATGGAAAATCTTGTTTATGATCGAATCCGAAAAATAGAACCCCACCGCGATGGTAACGACCAAACACGGGA
The DNA here is from genome assembly GCA_036770065.1 of Planctomycetota bacterium. Taxonomy (GTDB): domain Bacteria; phylum Planctomycetota; class SZUA-567; order SZUA-567; family SZUA-567; genus JAJBSZ01. Next base: position 37,131 of record DAIPJX010000004.1, on the reverse strand, counting down.
CCACGTATTTCCAGGGAAGAGACTTGAACCACGGATAGCCTCTGCCGACCAACATGATGCACACATACACCATGCCTCCAGCCGCCGTTCCCGCCCAGCCGCTACGAGACAAGGTCAGGATAAGGCACAAAAACGCCCCAATCATGCCCGGCCAATAGAGAGGCGAACGGCTGGCTTCCGGATGGGAATCCATTTCTGTTTGCCACAAAAGCAAAAAAGCGACGCCGGCAAAAATGACAAGATAATTGGGGTGCTGAAAGGTTCCGCCCACCCGCAAGGTTTCCCCCATCGCCAAACCCTCCAGAAACGACCCCACCCGGACCCCCATTAGCAAGGGGCCGGCCTGTATCGCGCCAACATACTCCAGGCAAACGATGGCTGTCTCCAGCAGGGTGGCGCAACTGAATCCGATAAGGATGTAACGCAAATTCACCATGCAACCTTTGGGGCCGGGATGAAGGATGAGAGTAAACACGGCGGCGAAAACCAGAAAACATCTCATTTCGTAAATAAATTGCGTTATCGCCACATCCATGTGTCCGGATGGGCCTATATTAAGCAGGGATACAAGCATCGCGCACACATAGCCAATGATCAGAAACAGCACCGGCCTCGGAAGCCATTTGCATGCGGTGGAAAAGATATTGCGGGCATATAACGCTATGAAAATGAGCAACGCCGCGTCGAAAGCGGAAAACGTATTGTTCTGGATCACCCACATATAGTGGGGATCGCCTTCCTGGAAGCCGAAATCCTTTACCGGGGATATGACGATGGCGAATCCCAGGCCGAACAGGAGGAACTCCCTGGTTATGCCGAACTCGGTCAAAATCAGCAGTCCGAGCACTCCCGCCGCCATAAGGACCAGCATGGCCTGGTAGGTCGGGCTTCGACCGAGATAGATGAAAGCCAGGCCGGCTGCCACCGAAGCCAAGGTGACGACAATAAACGAGCTGATGTTGGTGGACGTTCTATTCACTGGTGATTCCACCTTGGGTCCAATACGGTACAATAATACGCTTGAATCCGTGACGCATCCTTAATCAAGCAGACTATACATCCAGTTGGGGATGTAGAAGCGGCGGTAGTTGCAGATGGCGCCGGTAAGTTTGCTCCCGGTCTCGTCAAGGGCATTCTGGATTGAACGAAGGACTTCGCGCCGGGTCACCTCCGAACGAGCCACCAGTATGATATCTTCGACCATGGCGGCCAAATGCAGGGCTATGCTGCTCCGAATGACCGGCTCGGCGTCGAAAACCACTATGTCGTAGTCGCCGCGCAGTTTTTCAAGCTTGTCACGGGTAAGCGCGAAAATAGCCGATTGGGCCTTATCGTCGAGTATTCCCGCCGGCAATACATCGACCGTGCCGCCCTCGTTCTTCGACTCCGGAAGCGTTTCGTTTTTCAGCCACGAAGCAAAGCTCCAGCCGTCGGGAACATTCGCCTGATACCTTGGCCGGCCTAAGCCGATCTCAACCAGGAGAACGCGGCAGGCGTATGTTTTGCGCAGATGTTCGGCCAGGAGCTTGGCGCAAGTGGTGGTGCCGACCTTGTTCCCGGTGCCGCTTAGCATGAGGAATTTGGGAATATGCCGTTCGTTCTTGGGATAGAAAAACTTCCTGCCCATCATGGCCATTGCGTTCTCGGGCATCTTCCGTACCACCGACTCCGATTTGGCATGGGGTTTGCTCAATTGGGATATCGGCAGCACTCGGCGAATAAATCCCTGAGCGCGCGGATAGAGCATATCCGGTATCTGCGCGATGGGCGGACAACCGTCGTCCGGTGATTTCCCGTCCGTAGCGCTTTCCCGGGACGCCTGGCGCAAGAGTGCGTCGTGCAAGTCTTCCGGAGTATAGATGGTGCTGCTGAAGCGGTTGCGGAAAAATACATAAGCCAACCCCAAAATTCCCCCAAAAATCAGGCCAAGCAGGAGATTCAGGAACACAATTGGCGATGACGGTTTGTACGCCAGATTGGGCGGCTCTATAATATTGATGGCATTGATCTGTTGCGCTTCTATTGCAGCGGACATGCGCGAGGTTTCGCGCCGTTCCGCGTACTGGCTCAGAGCCGTTTCCAAAACACTCACTTCCGTTTCCAGTGTGAGCATTTCGCGGCTTTTGGCTTCAAGGGTAAGAATTTGATCGTGAATGTTTTCGCGCTGCGTTCCCAGTTCTGTCAATAAGGCTTTCAGCGTCTGGGCGCGGCTGGTGAGCATGTTCCGCCCTTCGGACTGGATGTGCTCTTGCAGCCTGGCGATTTCGGTTCTGATGCTGGCTATATCGGGGTGCCCTTCCCCCTGCTCCGTCCACAGGCGGCTTTCCCGCGCACGCAAAGTGGCGAGATTCCGCAACGTTTCGGCCACTCCTGAGTCTTCGCGAACGCGGTCGGGCAACACGCTCTCCGGCGCTTCGTGGCCTCGCCCCTCCTGAAAAGAAGCCAACGACACCTCTATCTGCACCAGTTCCGCCTGCGCCTGGTTGATTTCGGTCAGGATGCGACTATCCTCCAAAAGAAGCGCTTCCCGCTGGGGCACCAAATTGAGGATTCCCCATTCCCGACGGAAATCGCTCAACGCATTGCGGGCGTCGACCAGGTTCTCTTTGAGTTTTTCCTCTTGCTCGGCAAAGAAGGGAACCGTGGCCGAGGAGTCGATAGAGCCTTTTTCACGCACGTAGACTTCCAGGAACTTGTTCAGGAATGTTTGCGCCACATAGGGCGAACGATCCCTGAACGACAACCCGATAACGTCCGTCTCCCTCCGGCGTTTGACATCGAGGCGGGAAGCGCAAGAAAGAATGAAGCGCTCCCGTTCCGACATTCTGGGACTGATTTTCAATTTTTCCAGAACACTCCGGAACCCGGCGTCCACCCACCCCGTGACCACGCCGAATGTCGCGCGAAGACTCGCAAGCACGCCTCGCGACTCCGCCGTTTCCTCGGACTCGAACAGGGCGTCCGGCAGTTCGTCGATGGTTTTTTCTATCAAGTTGCGGCTTTGCAATATTTCTATCTGGGTTTGTATTTGTTCGGCTCTGGTGATGTATACATAGAGCGGCGCGGTCAGGGCGGTGGTGGGGAGCGTGGATTCCTGCCCGATGGGAATGGTGACGCGCGCTTCGCTGGTGTACATGGGGGTGGCCAGATACGTAATCGTGGCGATCACAAGGAAAACAACCAAGGCAATCCATACGATGACGGGAAATTGCCGGCAAATGAGTTCAAGTATCTTTCGCATAGTGATACACCCCAAATCGTATGAATGAAAAGCAACGGCGCCGCCCATCGAACGATACGCGGCGCCGAACCGGGTTACGGAGCCGTCGGAATATACGTGACGCCTTCGCCCCCTCTATTCTTGCTCCACATCCAGTTAAAGCCCAAGCCAATGTTGCCGTGGGTCTCGATAGGCATCATATTGCGGATATACATGAGGACGCGGTCGTTCAGGTTCTTGATTGTTGACGGCGGCACATAAATGATGTCGAAGCGGCGCACCAGAACATCTTGCGACAGGTTTCCGGTCTGGAGAATGCAGTCGAGATCAACCAGGCGTCCAAGCGGGCTGTCACACTCGGGATCCGCCCGCAGCACCACCACCGTTCTGATGTCGGCGGTGTTTTTGTGGCCGCCGGCCGAGGCCACCGCTTGCGCGACGCCCATGGGCCCGCCGATGGAAACAAGGCCCGGATTGTTGACTTCGCCCAATACATAGATGTAATTATGCCGCATTTCCAAAAGTTCGGTAAGCACTTCCGTCCCGGGCACCTTCTCGTTGTAGGCCAGCGTAATCTCTTCCGACACCTGGTTGAGGGAACGGCCAGCCGCCTCGATCTTGAGGCCGAGAGGCAGCCTGAGATATCCGTCGCCGCCAATCGTGACCTGTCTCGTTTGCCCATATGTACTATTGGTGTTCATTTGCTGCAATTCGCGGAGTTTATTGTGGAACGACAACAATGTCACCGTGTTTGTCAGGCTTTTGTATATGGCATCTTTTTTGTAGAGCCCTGAGACGATCCTGTTGACTTCGGGCACGGTTTTGCCGCCGACCGCAACATCTCCGATATAGGGAAGGGTGATATTCCCGTCCGGCCTGACGACGGCGTTGCGGTTGAGATGCTCCTGCTGATGGTATTCCACCAGAAGCGTGTCGCCGGTTTGCAAGGGGTATCCTTGCGGAGTGCTGCCGGAAACGAACGTAATGCCAAGCAGATCGTTCGGCGCCAGGCGCATGTCGGCATCAACCAGGGGCGCGCCGGTGGTTGGCCCTCTGGTGACGTAAGACGGGTATCGGGAGAACTCCTCTTCGCTCACCGGTCGCGGTCCAGCCGTGTAACAGCCTGAAAACGCCACCAACAAAGCGACCCCCAATGCAAGGCCCATCGCGATACGTGAACTCACCATGTTTCATTCCCTCGTTTCGTGTCCCTGTTTTGTGCGTAGACCCGGCACGTCGGCAGCAAGCTTATTGCCTGTTCAGGGCTTTCCCGGTCATTCCGTATTCTTCACGGGACAAGGCACCCGCCCCGGATTGACACGCGATCAAAATTACACGCATAGCGGCAAATAAACGCTCGCCATATTTTTCACCAAAAAAGAAACACTGGCGGAAGAGTCCCTGTCATATTTTTTTCTTTTTGCATCATCTCTCCCCGCTCTTCATTCACTGCATCCCAGTTCCGCGTAACCTGCTTCAACCCCATTCCTGATCGCACCGCACATAATCTGGATTGCGGGAACGGCATACCCTGATTTCAAAACGCTCCAATACACAGCACGTTCCCATTATTGCATTGCATCATACCGTCTCATACCACGGTCGTCAACTGCAATTATCGTATTTTCATGATGTTCGTCGTTTTCTTCCCTGCGACCGGCCCGCCTTGATCACTTACCCGTAATTGACATATCCTTTTAATACGAATTAACAAAAAACTTCATCAGCGCCATTCACCCGTTCTCAATGCGTACGAAATCAGCAAAAATTAACACAAATTCAATCCATTTACCTTTATTAAATCAACGCGTATCGTTCATCATTAATGAGATTTCGGTGGCATTAAGTGACGCCCGACGCCAAAATTCGTTTGACCACGACCGCGAGATGCCTTATGATGCAGTATCGGTTTTTTCATTCCGCCACGAACTGGTTCGGTTCATTGTGAACATTGCCGTTGATGCACCCTGTTCCTTTTTCTCCAAGGTCGCCATGAATTCGAAAAATGCACCATCAGGAGCGCCAAACAACCCGAATTCCGACGCAGCCTTCGGCAAGGGTGTTCTGAAGAGTTCAATAGGGCTGTTGGGCGGCAGGATTGCGCAACCGTTTTTCACCTTTTTTTTATTTTTCGTTTCTGCCCGAGTTTTAAGCACCGGCGAATTCGGGTATTACACATTCATAATGGGGATGCTGGTTCTTTTCCAGAGCATTGCTTCGCTGGGGCTGGGCTTCGTGTTGAGCCGGGAAATCGGCCAAAAACCGGAAGAGGAAGGAGCCGCGATCGGCTCGGTCCTGTACCTGTGCCTCCCGGCTTCCGTATTGGCGGGACTGGCATTCATCGCCGTGTCGTCGGGGTTGATGGGAAATGACGGAAACGCATTGACGTTGTATGTGCTCAGCGCCCTCAGCCTGCCCTTCTCCGCTCTGTTCCAATTCGGAGAGGCGGTTTTCCTCGCTCATAGCGCCGGCGGCAGCCTGTTCCGCATCGGAATTGTCGAACAGGTATTCAGGGTCGGCCTCAGCATCGCGGCTCTTTTGTCCGGATTCGGCCTGTTGGGCTTGGTGGCGTGTTACCTTCTGGGAAGAGTTCTGGCGACGGCCATTATCGTGTTCCTTTTCTTCAAGAAACGCATGAGTCCGCCGATACGGCTGGACCGGGGCAATTTGCGCTACGTATGGGGAAGACTGGCGGCATTCCTGCCAATGAACCTCTTGGCCAACCTGTATTACCGGGCCGACGTGATAGTCTTGGCCTGGTTGATGTCCGACAGCGATTTGGGGCTATACGGCTGCGCCATGCGGATAGCGTCCTTCGGCTTCATCCTGCCCGATGCCCTGATCACCGCCTCGTATCCGCATTTCAGCCGGCTCTGGCTGGAAAAAAACGGAACGTTCGAGAAAAAAGCGCTCTCCTACAGCGTCATGCTGCTCGCTATGGGTTTTTTGGGAGCGGCGGGAATGGCTTTTTTCGGCGGGACATTGCTCGAACTGTTCTTTGGCTCCAAATACGCGGCTTCCGGCCCGTTACTGGCGCTGCTCGGCTTTATGTTGCCGGCCAACTGCCTCAACGGCCTCTTCGGCTATCTGATGCAGGCCACCCACCATGAAAAAACCGCCCTCGTCATGGTGGCGGTCTCCACCCTGGTGGTCTTCTTTTCCCTGACGTTCGGCACCGTATTGTGGGGGTTGGCCGGGGCCGGCGTTGGAGCGATCGCTTCCATTTGGGCCATGGCGATTCTTTACATTGCGATGGCCCGTCGCGTATGGCAACTCGAGTTGCACGTGCGTTCGCCGATTATTCGCGCCAGCGCTGTTTTCACGATCGGATGGCTCATTATCGCCGCGGCGAGGCCGGCCGACAACCTGACCTATTGCCTGATGGCGAGCGCAATCGGACTGGTAGTGATCGTTCTGGGAGGACTTGCGGGCGCGTTGACTCCCAAGCGAATAAAGGATGTTTTCAACTGATCGGTTTGACCGGCCTGGCGAGAGATGACGCCATTATTCATTATTGCAAGCCCAAGGAGCCGAGATGATGCAACATTTTATTACCGTGCTACTGGCCCTTCTTTCCAGCGTCGGCGTTGTTCACGCCCTTGACATGCCGACCTTCAAGGTAACCGTAGAATTGAAGCGACACGCGGGAGATGCGCCCCGATTCGCATCCGGACTGTTCGGCGGCAATGTGCAATGGGTGGAGAACGGCGACCACCTCCTGGACGACCAGGGAACCTGGCAGGAGAAAATGCTGAAAGCGGCCAGGGAATTAAGCCCTCCGGTGGTGCGTTTTCCTGGCGGAGCCTTGTCGAGCCGCTATGACTGGGAGGACGGAGTCGGACCAGTCGAGAACCGGCCCGACGGTCTCAATTTCAACGGCGAGCCCGAACCGATGCGGTTTGGGACCGACGAATTCCTGGAATTTTTGAGCGATTTGAACGCGGCCGGAATGATAACCGTCAACCTGAAACAAGACCCGGCCCACAACGCCCGCTGGCTCGAGTATATCAATGATAACAGAAAAAAGCACTCGCCCGCGCCGGAAGTCCCCTATTGGGAAATCGGCAACGAAAGTTATTACAACGCCGATCCTTCCTTTGTAACGGCGAAGGAATATGTACAGTTTTTCATCGGGCATTACCGGGCACTCAAGGCGATCGACCCCGACGTCAAGGTCGGCGCGATTCTCCAGGTCAATCACATCGGTCACTCCTACAGTAAAAACGTCATACCCGAAATCGACACATGGAACCGGGATGTGGCGGCCGGATTGAAACAGGCCGGCATTGTCGCCGATTTTTACGGCATTCACTTTTACGCCCCCTTCGATGCCCATGAGAACGAACAGATCAACCGCCAGGCCATATTGGCGGCGCCGGGAGTTTTTCAGGCCATGCTGCTGCAACTCAAGGGGGAACTAAAAAAGCTCGATGCGCTCGCGCCTTTCCACGTAACCGAATACGGCGTCTCCCTGCTGTTTGGAATGACAACATGGAAATACAACCTGGATTTTGTCGCGGGCGTATACTTGGGGGACATGTTCCTTACCTACGCGCAAAACGGCATTCAGGACGCGTATTACTGGTCGTTATTGAGCGATTGGTGTTTCGGGGCGTACGGCGACGACTCGCCGTTCTATCATGAATATCTCGGTCTGCCCTGGCGGCAGATGCCGTATACATACCGGCCGAGCGGCAATGCCATCCTGGCGTTCAAGCCCTACCGCGATTTGCCGTTGCTCGACACAACCGTCAAAAGCCGCAACCTTCGTTTCCAGCCCTTGGGGATTATCACCGACGATCACCAGATTCCCATAGCGAACGCCTTGGGGCTGGTCAATAACGACGCAGGCAACATCATTCTTTTGGCGGTGAACCGTTCGGCAAAAGATGTCGTGACCATAACCACTCTTCTGGACGGGAAAAAACTCACCCCGCTCGGCGCCGAACTCCTCGCAGGCGACAAGAAAAAGAATTCTCCCACCGTCGACTCTTCCGCGGGCACGGTGAACCTGCCGCCCATGAGCCTGACGGCAATCACCTTGACGCCGTAGCCGTGGATGGTTTTTTATCGCCCGCTTCCCCGGATGACGATTTCAAATGTCTTGCAAATGATCTTCAGATCGAGTCCGAGGCTCCAGCGATCGATATATTCCAAATCCAGAAGCATCCATTCGCGGAAGGTCAAATTGTTCCGGCCGCCCGCCTGCCACAGGCATGTGAGTCCGGGGCGTATGGAGAATCGTTTGCGCTGCCAGTCTTCCTCCATTTTATCGTAATCGCGCTGCGAGAGCGGCCTTGGCCCGACAATCGACATGTCGCCGCGCAATACATTCCAGATTTGCGGCAATTCATCCAGGCTGTGGCGGCGCAGAAACGAAGCGCCGCGTATAAGGCGCGGATCGTTGGCGATTTTAAACGCGGGGCCGTCCATTTCATTCAGGTGTTCGAGTTCTTTCAGTTTCTCTTCCGCGTTCGGAATCATGGTGCGGAACTTGAACATTTTGAACGTTCGCTTGTTCAGGCCTATGCGATCCTGCGTGAAAAACACCGGCCCTTTCGACGTCAATTTGATAAAGAGCGCTATGGCAAGCAAGACGGGGGAAAGAACGACAAGGCTGCCCGCCGCAACAGCGATGTCCAGAATGCGTTTCGCCGCCAGCGCCAGATAGTCCGTCCGCTCCGCCGCAACGCCGACGCCGCCGAAATCACTGATGGAGAGATGTTCCCACTTGTCTTTGCCTTTTCCAAAAATATTGCCGACGATTGAGGAGGAGACGCCGTAAAACGTGGATATCTCGACTATCTGCTGGATGGTATCGTAGAACGATCGCACCGGCAGGAAAATAAAGACGGCGTCGACCACTTCGCGCCGGAGAATATTGCCCAGTTCCGAAGGCGATCCGAGGTAGTGAAACGTCGTTTTTCCAGCCGTTTCCAGCATTTTCCCCGTCACGTTCTTTCTATCCGCCCCTTTTTCGACTTCGTCGAGGTAGCCCAGAATTTTCGTATTGGGCCGGCTTCCTTTCGAATTGTCCTTTTCATCATCCAGGTACCCCAAAACTTGCGCGCCCAAGTGCGGAATGCTCTGAAGCACGCGGCAGAAATCCCGGGTGCGGTAATTGTACCCAATCAGGAGAATTCTCCGCGCATGCGATTTCATGCTATAGACTTTTTTAAGAGCATAACTTGCCGTCAGATGGCCTATCGCGACGAACGCCATTGCCATGATGGAGAATCCGGCGATGGCAAGCGTTCGCTTGGCGTCCGCCACGACAACCGAGAGCAGAACAAAAAACAGGCAGACGCCCGCCATTCCCGCCTGAACGGAGACGAATGTCCGTCGGATAATGGCATGATCGAATCGGGTGAATCGAATCATGTTATGGTAAAAAGCAACGAGAAACACAAGCAGGGTAAAAAGAAATGTTGCCGCAAGGAGTATCGTTGGCCGGGCGAAATCATCGCCGAAAAAATCGGGATGACGGTATATCATATAACTCCAAAACGCAAACACCACATTTGAGCACAGCACTTCGGTCGCCAGAAGAGTGAAAAAAACGTTCCTCAATCGTGCGGCAAGCATCGTACATTCCTCGTTACAAAAAAAAGACTCACCGTAGTATCTGTCAGACAAAAACAATCAAGATGACGTGCTTTCGCACGGATTTCATGCGTTAGGGTAAATGCTACATATACAATCGATTGAGTCAAAACGAAAAAACCATATACCAAAAATTCATGGCCGAGATTATGAATGCGTTGCTCCGGTTTCAGATCCTTCTTGTGCTCGCCAGGATCGATGTCGCGGGCGATGAGGGATTTCGCCTCGTCCCTGCGGTCGCGGGCCATTTTCAGGGTGACGGCGGGGTACGCGCCAAAACTCAATAATTTAGCCTTGCCGTTGAAGCGGTAGGCCAATCGCCACAGCTTCCCGCCGGGAGGGGTGACCAAAAGGTACAGCCCGCCACCGTCGAAATACTTCCTCGGCTTGTCCAGGGGCTTCAACGCCAATATCATTCGGTCTGTCAGCGCCATTGTGGGTATCTCCTTTTTTAAGGGCAACGATACCCACAGAAATACCTATAAAATGAGCGGTTGTCAAGGGTTTTAGGTGGGCGAGGCTGGACGAATGAAAACTGTAACCTGTTACGTATAAAAGAAAAACGGCCGAGGATGGCCTCGGCCGTACTGTGATATGGAGCGGGCGAAGGGAATCGAACCCTCGTGATCAGCTTGGAAGGCTGGAGCTCTACCATTGAGCTACGCCCGCATTCGTTGGGCTAAAAAAAGGGAGCCTGACAGACAGGGCTCCCGGTTTGTTGTCAAAGTGGTGGAGGATACCGGGGTCGAACCGGTGACCTCAAGACTGCCAGCCTTGCGCTCTACCAACTGAGCTAATCCCCCATTCGGATTCAAAAACAATTCCGCCTCAAAAAAGGCGGAAAGCATAAAAACATCATACCGGTTTATAAAAACGTGTCAAGAAACTTTGTCCGCTTTTTTTTCCGTTTTTTCGGGCGCATTCGGGCAATCGCCTGCAAAAGTGCAAGAACCGCAGCCACAACCGCAACCGCCATTGCCCATCGCTTTGCCACGAACCCAGCGGATAAACCACACACCGGCACACACTATAATCGCGACAACAATAAGCGTTTCCATAGAGACCCTTCTTTCCTCATAATCACTATACACCGATACCAAGCAGACTGCCGGCCTGATGCACAATCAACGTAGCCACATACGCCACAACAGTATAACCGAGAAGCATGGCAACCGCATACCGGCCGTCCCCGCTTTCGCGCCTGGTCACCGCAAGCGTGGCGACGCACGGAACCGAAAGCAAGCAATACAGCATCATGCAAAATGCCTGAAGCGGCGTATAGTTTTCCCGCAGCTTCTCCCTGAGCGTCTCGGATTCCTCATCCGTCTCGCCTACCGAATACACAATGCCCATTTGGGCGACAAACACTTCCTTCGCCGCAAACGAACCAATAATCGCCGTCCCTACGCGCCAATCAAACCCAAGCGGCTTGAGCAACGGTTCAATCGCATGCCCGATGCGTCCGGAAACGGAATAATCGATCTCCTCGCCGCTTTCGGCATTATCAAACGATTCCAACTGTTCCCGATAACGGGCGTACGGACCATTTCGAAACCGCTCCGCCGCGGCAAGCATGACAGGCGATGCATCGATCCCCTGAATGTTTCGCTCGCGCACGGCTTCCGCGCCATAAAAACGTTCCGAACCGGGAACCTCCCCTTTCGTCACCTCGGTAAAACGCGATTCCGCCGCATCGTACCCTTCCAGCGCGCGGATAAATTCCGCCAATGCATCCCCGCCTTTCCCCTGTTCAAGAACCGCGACGCGTTCGGCAAAACCATTGATCGCGTTTTGATAGCCCGGTTCGTTTTCCCAATACAGATTCGCCTGCTCCTGTTTTTCATGAACCGCTTCCGCCCACCGGACAAGCAGGGCGCCGTCTTGTCCAATCCCAACCGCTCGACCGATCGTTTCGGCTCCGGCAAGCATCTCCCGGTACGCATGGTCGCGGAGCGCACCATACTCCTGATCAAACTCGGGCTTTTTCGGATACGTCGTCATTGCCCAAAGCAGAATGCTGACGCCGAGAATAATTGTTCCCGCTTTTTTTACATATTCCCATGCCCGCTCCCACATCAAGACAAGAACGGAGCGCAACGTCGGCATCCGGTAGGGCGGCAATTCCATGACAAACGCGTTGCCGTCGCCTTTGAATACGGTGGACCGAAGCGCTTTCGCCCCGACAATGGCGAAGACAACGCCAATAACGTACATCAACCACAACATCCATGCCCTCAAGTATTCCGGAAAAAATGCGGGGATAATCAACGCATAAATGGGCAAACGCGCGCCGCAACTCATAAAGGGCAATACAAGAATCGTCGTCAGCCGGTCTTTTCTGTTCTCCAGCGTCCGGCAACTCATAATGGCGGGAACGGTGCAGCCGAACCCGAGCAGCATGGGAATAAAACTTTTGCCGTGGAGACCGATGCGGTGCATCAGGCTGTCCATAATGAAAGCGGCGCGCGCCATATACCCCGTGCCTTCGAGAAACGCTATGGCAAGGAAAAGCAACAGGATATTCGGCAGAAACACCAGAACGCCGCCAACGCCGGAGATGATGCCGCTCACGATCAGATCGCGCAAGGGACTGTCCGCCGAACGCGGCCACAACCGCGCTATATGATCGCCCAAATACCCGAATGCGGTTTCAATCCATCCCATGGGCGGTTCGGCCAAGGTGAAAACAAGGTGAAACATAAGGTACATGAGGAGCAGAAAAATCGGCAGACCGAACAGTCGGTGCAAAACAACCGAATCCACCGCATCCGACACATCGCTTCGCTTTTGCGGGCTTACATGGACCGTCTCCGCGGCCAAGCCGGCAATCCAGCCGTATTTTGATTCGGCGGTGCGGATCTCCGGCGGATCGCCGTTTTCTTTTTCGAATTGTTCGCGCAGATGCGCGACTTGCTCCAGCACGTTCGGATCGGCGATGCGCCGGGCCATGTCGGCGTCGTTTTCAAGCAATCGCGCGGCCAGCCAGCGCGGCGGATACCTGTCGGCGCGGTCGCGATCCTTCCCGGTCAGGATTGCGTCGACGGCGTCGACGGCCTTGATCAAATTTTTCGGATATTGGATTTCCTGATAGCGCGGCGTCGGTTGAGTCGATGCGTGAAGCGCCGCGGCCAGCAGATCGTCCATGCCTTCTTCGCGATTGCCGACAGTGGGAACAACGGGCGAACGCAATTGTTGCGAAATCGCGTCGATGTCGAACTTGAGTCCGCGTTGTTTGGCGACGTCGGTCATATTCAGGGCAAAAACAAGCCGAACGCCCAATTCCATGAGTTGGGTCGCGAGAAACAAATTACGATCAAGATTGGACGCGTCGAGCACCTGGATAACGACATCCGGTTTTTCGCCGATCAGAAAATCCCGGGCCACCACTTCTTCGGGCGATGCGGCGGAAAGCGAATACGTGCCCGGCAGATCGATAATGGTGAATCGCACTCCGCGCCAATCCATAATCCCTTCTTTTTTTTCCACGGTTACGCCGGGATAATTCCCGACATGCTGACGCGAACCGGTCAAAGCGTTGAAAACCGTGGTTTTTCCCGCATTGGGATTTCCCGCGAGAGCGACGGTAATGTGTTGCATGGAAAATACGCTCCATTGTGCGCCATAAAAAACGGGACGGAAGACATTCCCGTCCTCCGTCCCGATAATACTGTCCCCTGGAAGACTATTTAACCCAGACGTAGTCGGCCATGCCTCGTGCAAGCGCCAAGCGGGAACCGCCGATCTTGACAACCATCATGCCGTGGCGCGACCGGTTGACAACCGATATTTCCGCTCCTTCGACAAGACCGAGTTCGCACAATCTGCGCCGTTCGGGACCGCTGACCCGATCAATATAGTATGACGTTCGTTCCGGCGCCGCCGCCAGAGGTTGGGACAATGCTCCACTCATGCCTTTTGCCATGATCATTGGTGCCCTACGCCTCCTTATGTACCATTATCCGGGCCGCGTCTTCCATGCGCAGGAGAACATGGCCGCCTTTTATCGTAATTTCCATCATGCCGTTCGATGGATCAACGCGTTCAACCGCAATCACCCCGCTTTTGTCAATGCCCATTTCGGTCAAATATTTTTTCACCGCCCCGCCGCCCTTGATGGACACAATCGTTACGGTTTGGCCGGGGCCGATTTCATCAAGGCTTTCATAACTCGCTTCCAGCTTGCGGAAAAGCGCTGTCGCCGATGATTTCCCCGCCGGCTTGTCAAGGCAGGCCCGGCACGCTTCCTCCGCAGGCGGTTCTTCGGGAGCCGCATTTGCAATACGCGGACACCCCTTCATGGTTGTTGCGAACTCGGCCAGGCGTTCGACAATTTCGCGCGGCATCGCGTGTTCCATGCCGCACGCGGCGGTTTCGGCCATTGCATCGTCCACGTTCAACACATGCACGAAGAAGTTTTTCAATGCCGCGTGTCGTTTTGCCACGTCTTCGGCCAGCTTTTTCCCTTCGGGCGTCAGCGTGACCGCTTCGTAGGGCGCGTAGTTGACCAACCGCATCTGGCTCAACGACTTGAGCGCCGCGGTGACGGTCGATTTGTGGACATTCAGCGATTCGGCGATATCGCGAGAGCGCGCAGCATTATTGAAGCGGCACAGATTAAAAATCGCTTCAAGATAATCTTCGAGCGCGGCTGTAAGCATACCCGCTTTTTCCATACTGGTATCCACGTCTTTTCGCAATTTGTTTTGCTTATAAAACTATATGTCGCCCAATCCAAAAGATCAAGGGGTTTTTCCGGTTTTTTTCGTAAAAAAACCATCTTTTATTCCGTTCTTTATTATTCACCTTTGGGTCCGGAAAAACCGTTTCCACGCGATTTGCCTGACATTATCGGACAAGGAATCGTTTTTTCCCGGTAAATCGTGTTTTTTTTGAAACGCGTCGTTCCGCATGAGGCAAGTAGCGACAGACAAGAACACGACCGCGTCCCGGCAATGCATGGCGACGCGAAAGTCTGGAGGAGCAGGGTTATGGGATGGAAACGGAAGGCGTTACGGACCGCAGTCGCACTTGCGCTGTGGCCTGCGGTGCTGTATGCGGCCAGCCCGCCGGGAGAAGAGTATTCGAGGGCAATCGGAGGTTCGGTCAAAGTCAAAATCGGCTCGGCGCCGGTACGATATATTCCGGCCGCGGTTCCGAAAACCTTGAACGAATTGCGCCGCGTTACCGGAGACGATTTTTTGTGCGTGCAACGGGACGAGTTCCTGGTTGCAAGCGATCTGGGACCGGGCGAATATGAATACCTGGTCGACGGAGTACTCGATTTTTGCCGAATCGCATTGATCGACACCTTCTTCGACGCAATGCCGAATCCCAAAAAAACAGTCAACATATTCATATTCCGCGATTACAGCAGTTATGAATCCGGACTGCGACGTTTTCTCGGCATGGAACCGATCAGCCCGTACGGTCATTACGGGCATACGCAAAAATATATCGTCGTCAATTACGAAACCGGTCCGGGAACCATGGTGCACGAATTGACCCATGCGCTCATGTCGGACGATTTTCCCGCAGCACCCATTTGGCTTGCGGAAGGAATGGCAAGCCTGTACGAGCACTGCCGGGCCGAAGGAGATACCTCGCTGCGCGGCGACGACAATTGGCGATTGCCCGAATTGAAAGCAGCGTTGGCAGGAGAATATTTGCCGCCGCTGACGCGTCTGTTCACCATGTCGCCGCAAACGTTCCGCACGGAAAATGAAAGCCTGAATTACGCACAGGCACGCTATTTTTGCAAATACCTGGAGGAATTGGGACTGCTTCCGACCGTATACAAGGAATTCCGCTCCCGACCGCAAGCGGATGCGACAGGAAGCCTTTTTGTCACTCGAGCGCTTGGAAAATCGATTGAAAACATTGATGCGTCCTGGCGTCGATGGATCGCATTTCAACATTGGAAGGAATAACACACTTGAAGTGCGCGGAGTTCGCCAGTATAATAGGTATATCGATTATATTTCGAATCGCCCTGCGGTTTTCAAAGGTCCTTATCGACGCTGGAGATTTCCATGAGCGCCACAGCAAACAAAAAACGGGAAGGCAAATATTTGACGTTTGCCTTGGGAGAAGAAGAGTACGGGATCGATGCGCTCAAGGTTCAGGGCATTCTCGGAATGCAGCCAATCACCCCAATGCCGCAAGCGCCCCATTACGTCAAGGGAGTGACGACAGTCCGAGGAAAAGTGGCGCCGATCATCAGCGCCCGCGCAAAGCTCGGCATGTATGAGATCGACTATACATCCGAAACCTGCATCATACTCGTCTCTCTTCAAAATTCCTGGGCGGGATTGATTGTCGACACGGTTCGCGACGTTATCGATATCTGGGAAAACCAGATTGAGGATGCGCCGAAAGTCGGAGGCTCCGGCGAGGACGAAGTTATTGGCCTTGCGAAGATCGGCAAAAGCGTGAAAATCCTGTTGGATATCGAGAAAACGTTATCCGATGTCATTCGCGACGAAAACGGCTCCGATGCAGGCTCATCCTTCCCGCTGGAAGGGGAATGAACAATTATTGGCCATGGGCCACGCGTATTTCAAAACGGGAGGCGCAGCCATGCGCCCCCCGAATCGTTTCGACATGTTTCAGCTTCCGGAATCAACCGACTACATGATCCCCTGAGCCAGCATCGCATTGGCAATCTTCACAAAACCGGCAATGTTCGCGCCCATGACGTAATTGCCCGAATGCCCGAAACGCTCCGCCGTATCGCGGCAATTCTTGTGAATCGCAACCATAATGCCGTGAAGCTTCGCATCAACCTCTTCGCGCGTCCAGGACATACGGGCCGCGTTCTGGCACATCTCGAGGCCGGACGTCGCAACGCCGCCGGCGTTCGCCGCCTTGCCGGGACCGTACAGCAGCTTCTTCTCGATAAACAACTCGACGCCCTCCGGCACCGTCGGCATATTCGCGCCTTCCGACACCAAAATACAACCGTTGGCGACCAGCGTCTTCGCGTCCCCGGCCGAAATCTCGTTCTGCGTCGCGGACGGGAACGCGCAATCGCACTTCACGCCCCACGGACGCTTGCCTTCGAGATACTTCGCTTCCTTGTACTTGTCCGCGTACTCGCGAATGCGGCCGCGCCTGACGTTCTTCAATTCCTTGACGAACGCCAGCTTCTCCTCGTTGAACCCGGACTCGTCGACAATCGTTCCGTTCGAATCGGACAGGGTTATCGGCTTCGCCCCGAGCTGCAACAACTTCTCGACCGTGAACTGCGCGACATTGCCCGAACCCGACACAACGCACGTCTTGCCCTTCAGCCCGTCGCCGCGCGTGCCCAGCATCTCCTGGGCAAAATACACCGAACCATATCCCGTCGCCTCGGGACGAATCAACGATCCGCCCCACTCAATCCCCTTGCCGGTGAACACGCCGGTAAACGCGTTCATAATCTTGCGGTACTGACCGAACATATAGCCGATCTCGCGCGCGCCGACGCCCATGTCGCCCGCCGGAACATCCGTGTCGGGACCGATATGGCGATACAATTCATTCATAAGCGACTGGCAAAAACGCATCACCTCGCCGTCCGACTTGCCCTTGGGGTCGAAATCGGAGCCGCCCTTCGCCCCGCCCATCGGAAGCGTCGTCAAGCTGTTCTTGAACGACTGCTCAAAACCGAGAAATTTCAAAATCGACAAATTGACCGAAGGGTGAAAACGCATGCCGCCCTTGTACGGGCCAATCGCCGAATTGTACTGAATGCGAAAACCGCGATTGACCTGCAACCTTCCGCTGTCGTCAACCCACGGCACCCGGAACATGATCTGCCGCTCAGGCTCGACGATCCGCTCGAGAATGCCCGCATCGACATACCGTTTGTCGGCGTCCACCACCGGAGCCAGAGAGTCAAGCACCTCCTGGGCCGCCTGAAGATACTCCGGTTCATTCGGGTTGCGCTTCTTCACATCTTCGAAAACCTTCTTGGTGATATGCACGTGAACCTTCCTTCCTAAACTCAAAACGAGGCGGTTCCGACAAAACTATCGGGAGCAACCAGCGCATTCGCCTTGAGTAACATTGCCGAAACCAATTCGCCTCGAGCATAGAGCGTCATTGCCGCCGCGGCAATGGAAAATATCCGAAAAATTCGGGAGCAATTAGAACGCTTGACGCCGGCGATTGCAAGAAATTATCCCGAAAGCCGGGCGTTTTTTTCACCCGCGCGGAAAAACCGCCGAAACAGGACCCGACTCCTTGTCCTTCACCGTTGCGCGATACGATCGGTCGGGTATAATTGTCTTTGCACCGATCACCCTTTTACGCTAAGGAACTGAACTTATGGCGCCACGAATCGTCATTACCGGCATCGGACTCACTTCGCCCCTGGGAGACGATCTCCCGGCGCTCCGCGCCGCCCTCCTCGCGGGCAAAGGCGGCGTCTCCACCATGACCCCGCGTTACATGGACGAATGGCCGGCGGGCATATGCACTTTTCCCGTCGCGAAACACCAATCGAAAAAAGAAGCCCGGCGCGGCACCAGAGCGGGACAAATATCCATCTACTCCGGACGCGAAGCGATGCTGGACAGCGGCATCGACTGGGAGGCAACCGACAAATCGCGCGTCGGCGTCTTTATCGGGACAACCGAACACGGCAACGTCGAAACGGAAAACGAAGTCGCCAACATCAAGGAATACGGCTACGACGTCAAATACTGGTCGCACCACCACAACCCGCGCTCCATCGCCAACAACCCCGCCGGAGAACTCTGCCTCAACGCCGGAATCACCGGACCGCATTGCTGCGTGGGCGCGGCCTGCGCCGCGGGAAATTACGGCATAATTTTCGGCGCGCAACAATTGATTCTGGGAGAGGTGGACGTGGCGATCGGCGGCGGCGTGTCGGAAGCGATCCGAACTTTCGGCATATTCGCCTCGTTCCTCGCGCAAAACGCGCTCGCGCCCGTCGACGGCAACGCCGCCATCGCCTCCCGCCCGTTCGACAAAAGCCGTCGCGGAATCGTCATCGCCGAAGGCGGATGCCTCTATACGCTTGAACGCCTGGACGACGCGAAAAAACGCGGCGCCAAAATTTACGGCGAACTGCTCGGCTGGGCCGTCAACACCGACGCGACCGACTTTGTCCTGCCCAACCCCGAGCGGCAGGCGCAAGCAATGTCACTGGCGCTTCGCCGCGCCAACCTGAAACCGGAAGACATCGACATCATCAGCGCCCACGCGACCAGCACGCCCGAAGGCGACCCCAAAGAAATCGAAGCGATAAAAACCGTCTTCGGAGACAACTGCCCCGCCTACGTCAACGCGGCCAAAGGCTACTACGGACACGCCATGGGCGCGGCCGGTTCGCTTGAACTCGCAGGCAACCTGCCCTCGTTCGACGACGGCACGATTCACCCGTCCATCAACATCGACAACCTCGACCCGGCATGCGCATTGCCGCGACTGGTCGTCAACCGGCCGGTCAAAGCGGACAAGCCCGTCCGGACGATTCTCAACAACGCCTTCGGCATGCTGGGCATCAACGCGGTGACGATTGTCGGGAAATACGAGGAATAAGGGAAACGCTCCATGAAAGACGATCCCAAGCCCGATATTCAACAATTCCAAACCGCCGCGCTGCGGATCGACGAAGCGTTTGAAGCCGGCGCAAGCGGGCAAGGCAGGGAATTGCTCGAAAACGCGCTGGCGCAAACCGGCAATTGCCCCGCCTATCACGAACTGTTCCGGGGCATCGCCGCTGAATATCTGGCGGGCGAAAAGGAAGACTCGGTTCGACGCCTGCGCCGCGCTCTCGAACTTTCGCCGGACGATCCGTTCCTCGCCCGTACGCTGGGCATCGCCCTCGCGGCCCGCGGCCATGACGAAGACGCGCTCCCATGGTTCGACCGCGCGCTCGAGAACGCGCCGGACGACGCCGTCGCCATGCGCAAAAAAGGCGTCAGCCTTTCCCGCCTCGGCCGGGTGGACGAAGCGCTCATGTGGTTCGACAACGCGCTGTCGGCCAATCCGCACGACGCCAAGGCGATGCGCAACCTCGGCGTCACCTACTCGCGCTCCGGCAGGAACGAGGACGCCCTCGTCTGGTTCGACCGCGCGCTCGAGGTCAATCCGCTCGACCATATCGCCATGCGGCAAAAAGGCGTCAGCCTCGCCATGCTGGGCGATATGGAGAAAGCCCTCGTCTGGTACGACCGTTCGCTTGAACTGCATCCGGCCAGCATCGCGACGCTTATCAACAAGGCGCGGGCCTTGATCGAACTCGACCGCCCCGAAGAAGCCATCGCCACCTACGACCTTATTATCGCCCACGACGCGAACAACCCCTTTTACCACCTGGAAAAAGCCATCGCCCTGTCCAAACTCAACCGCATGGGCGAATCCTCCCGGGCCGTGGACACCGCTTTCGGCCTTTCCCATCCAAGCGAACGCCTGCATAGAGGCAAGCAGTACTGGCGCAACCGCCTCGGCCTGGACAGCGCCCGCATGCGGACGCGGGAAGCGTCCGGCGGCGAAGAACCGGACGCCGACCCCGGCGGCGAATACGGCGATATCGCCCGGGTGATGGAAAAAACATGGGAAATCTTCCGCAAGGACATCGCGTCGTTTCGCAGCAACATCGAGGACGCCAAACATAAACTGAACGGCTTCATCAACAGTTCCGGCGCATTCCGCAAAGACGGCGTGTTCCTTCTGGGCGCGCGGAAATGGAACTCGTTCACCCCCACCCTTCCCCTCGGCGAAGACGACGAACCGAGCGTGGGCGGCGGGTATTTTCTCATGATAAACGGAGTGGGAACCGTTATCGACCCGGGCTTCAACTTTCTCGAAAACTTCAGCGCCATGGGCGGCAGGCTGGCCGACATCCACAATATCGTCGTCACCCACGCCCATAACGATCATACCGCCGATTTGGAATCCATACTCACCCTGTTCTACCAGCGCATAAAAAACGCCGGAAAACGCAGCGCCTCCCGCTCGCGCACCAAGCCTCCCGTCAACCTCTACATGAACCTGGGCGCGTTCCAGAAATTTTCCCCCATACTCAACCTGCGCTCAATCGAATTGGGCGATGTGCGAATCATCGCCGAAGGCGAGGAGTACGCACTCGCCGGTTCCGGCGCTTCCATGCGCGTGCTTCCGGCCTATCATGACGAAATCTTTTCCTCCACCTACGCGGTCGGGCTTCTTTTCACCTTGCCGACCAAACCCGTCAAAACGATTCTCTTCACCGGCGACACCGGACTCTTCCCTCCCGGAGCCGACATCACCGCGGGCACTGTCGGCGAATTGGAAATCGGCGCGAAATACCGCGTCAAACCGGGCGCGGTGGATTATCTCGTCCCGCATCTCGGCTCTATCGGCGAAAACGAACTGAACTCTCCCGACCGCCAGGAAAGGCTGGGCGAGTCGTTTTATCCCAATCATCTCGGCGTTCAGGGAGTGATTCGCCTCGCCACCCAGATTAAACCAAAATACGTTTTCATCTCGGAGTTCGGCGAAGAGCTGAAAAATTTCATCGACCTCCTCATGCAACTCATCCAGCGCTGCGTTCGGGAAATCGGCGAAGAAAACGACATACCCGATTCGGACATGCCCGTACTGCTGCCCATGGATCTGTTTTTTTTCTGCGATTTGACGCGCGAGGAAATATATTGCCTGAAAAGCGGTTCCTTCGCTCCCCTGCCGACCGTTGTCGCCTGCCATATGGATAAAGACCATACTTCGCAATTCTATTATGAATCCACAACCGGCGACCGGCCCGAAACCGATGCGAATTTCGCATTGAAAAAACTCGAATACGCATGCAAAACCGGCAACGGACCCTTCGCCGATACCTCGAACCGCACCCAACGGATACAACTTGGTTCAGTGTCGTCACGTCGCTTTGATGCACGGTAACCACACCGGCGGTTGCGGTATGCCGACGCCGCGGGAAGAGATGCTATGGATGTAACCTCCGGTTCCGGGAATAATGGCGCGGAAGCGGCAACTTGAAACGAAAATCCGATGCATCGACAAGCACAAACAGCGTTATTCCTGTAAAATTAATATGTTATGCAAAAAGCATTTACCCGGCAAATCATATTTATCAGTGGACATTGCCCGACAAGTCCTTATAATTACCGGGAAATACAATTGGAAGCCGATTTCTTTGTGTTAGTACGCAATGTGGTTCCGATGCGAACCGCACTCGAGAAGGCTGAATGGAAAGGACGCGGATGTCAGCCAGTGAAGCCGCCCCCTGGAAAAACAAGGCGATTCTTGTCGTCGATGATTATCCCGCCGTACGACGCGCGATCAAGGATATCGTCGTCGCGCTTGGCATGACCGCCGAAGAAGCGGAAAACGGCGTGGAAGCGCAAGCAAAACTCAAAGAGAAAAATTTCGACATGGTCCTCTCCGACCTGGTCATGCCGGAAATGGACGGCTTCGAGCTCACCGAAGCGATCCGGAATACGCCAAAGTACAGACGACTCCCCATCGTCATCATCTCCACCCACGACGACGCCAAGTATATTTTCCGCGCGCTTCATCTCGGCGCGGACGATTACATCATCAAGCCGCCTACCATGGAAATGGTGAAGACAATTCTGGCAAGGATATTCGACCATGACTGGTAACCCCGTACAGACGGCTGAAAAAAGCGACCCCGGCAAAGGCGGAGCGGAACTCGACCGCATGGCGGTTAAAATTTCCCACCTCGACACCCTGCTCGGCCTGACCGGAGAAATCATCATCGCCGCATCGAACATCTCCATCCTCCAGCGAAGCCTCGCGAACAACGAAGACGAGGTGAGCAAGGAAACTATGGAAATGGTCAAACTGGCCGCCATGTCGACCAACCGCATTTCCTCCGACCTGCACCACCTGGTCATGGATATCCGCATGGTGCCGATCAAGGAAACGTTCCTCCGCTTCCGCCGGCTGGTCCGCGATATCGCCAAAAAGCGCGGCCGCCAGGTGAATTTCGAAATCGTCGGGGAAGACACGCTGGTCGACAAAACCGTGGCGGAACGCTTGTACGAGCCGCTGGCGCACCAAATCCGGAACGCCATCGACCACGGACTCGAAGACCCGCTCGAACGCCAGCATGCGGGCAAACAGCCGAACGGCAACCTGATTCTCTCCGCATATAAAAAAGAAGGATTCACCTACATCTCGGTGAAAGACGACGGAAAAGGACTCAATTTCGACCTGATCCGCCAAATATCCAGGGAAAAAGGTCTTGTCCAACCCGGCACCATGCTGTCCGACGACGAATGCAGGCAGATGATCATGACGCCGGGATTCTCCACCGCGCGGGAAGCGACGGAAATCTCCGGGCGCGGCGTCGGCATGGACGTGGTGAAATCCACGGTTGAATCCATGGGCGGCGAAATCGTTATCGAAACCACGCCGGGCAAAGGTTCGGAATTCGTCTACAAGATTCCGCAGCTCTCCGCCGTCAACATCACGGACGCGGTCATCGTCCGCGCCGGCTATGGGTATTTCGCCGTGCCGGTAGGCAACGTCGTCGCCACCCAATCCATCAAAAAAGACGAAGTCAACACCACCATGGGGCGCACCGAATCGATCCTGTACCTCGATTCGATTCTGCCGCTCCACGATTTGCTGCAATTGCTGACCGGTTCCGAATTGCATGAAGAAACCGAGTCGGACGCCATTTCCATCATTATCATCGAATCGAAAAACGGGCGCATCGCCTGCAAAATATCCGAGTTCATCCGTCCGCAAAAACTGGTTCTGATTCCCCTGCCGGAAGGATTTGTCGCCACCGGCATCTCCGGAACCACCATCCTCGGCGGCAGTCAGCTCGGCATGATCATCGATCCATTCGAATTGATCGCCATGGCCCAGGGAACGGCGCTTGACGCGGATTCCTACACGACGTCGAGCGCGATCCCCATGGGCGACGACCTGATGGCCGCCGTGACCAAGGCGTCGCAAGACCAGCCGGAAGCGCTTGACGTGGTCGAGGCGCGGCAAAAAGAAAATACGCAAGACGCCGCCGCCGCCGCTTCGGCCCAGCCGCCCGCGTCGGAAATGGACGAAGGGCTGGCGGAACAGTTCTTCATCGAAATCCACGGCATTCTCAAGGAATTGAACGAGGATATTTTCCAGTTGGAAAAGGACCCGGAGAACATCGCCCGCATCAATACGATTTTCCGTCATTTCCATTCGATCAAGGGCAATTTCATGATGACCGGGTTCACCGGCGTGGGCGCGTTCGTCCACGAGGTCGAATCCGTGCTCGATCAGATGCGGGAAAAAACTCTCGACGTCAGCCAGGACATTATCGATCTGCTGCTCGACGCCGTGAAAAATCTTGAGCTCGGCCTGGTGGAGATACGCGCCGGCCGCGGGTACGAGGTGACGGACAAGGATCTTCGCGCCACTCTCGACCGCTATCGCCGTCACGACACCATGATCCGGAAAAAAGACGCGGAAGAGCAGGAGGAAGACGACGTGTTCCGCATGTCGCCTTTGGGCACGCTCCTGTTCCACGCGAAAATGTCGACCCCGGGCGTCAATGTGTTCCAGAGCATGATTCAGTTGAAGCCGTCGTTCCAGGATTCGTCCCTGATCGCCTATCTTATTATCCGCCGTCTGACCATGGTCGCGGATATTATCGACTCGGCGCCGTCGCTTGAACGAATCGAACTGGGCATCGTGAAGGACAAATTGAAGATCATGTTCGCGTCCAAGTTGTCGCTGGACGAGATCAACCAGTTCTTCAAAACCCAACTGCAGCGCTATTATTCCGTCGATTTGTTTGAAAACCTGATAATGGAGTAGTCATGGCGAAGATTCTGGTAAGTCTTGCCGATGCGGCCGAACAGGACAAAATAATCACCGCGTTGCGTTTGAAAAAACACACCATCATCACCCACGAGCCCATGACAAAGGACGACGATCCGAAGGCATTGGCGCGGGCGTTGACCGAGACGGGCGCGGATGTGGCGATTCTCGACTACATCATTGACGACGCGGTGAGCGTCAAGGTGCTTCAGGCGGCGACGGAGCAGTCGCGCAATCCCCGTTTCATTTTCATTTTGCCGGATATGACGCCGGTATCGCATATTTTGATGGCGGTGAATGAGGGCGCGGCGGCGATTCTGGAAGCGCCGGTCAATGAAGAGTCGTTGGCGATTTATATTGAGCGCGCCATTAGCGGGCCTGCGCGTTTTCGTCACGAAATCACGCAGGAGAGCAATCGCTATCAGGAGATTTCCGAAAACGAGCGCGACATGCAGGTCATGAAGATTCAGGTGGCCGCCTACCGCACGTTGATTTCGTATCTCATGTCGACCGCGTCTTCGATGCAGCATCGAAACGCGATGATTGTGTCGGATTCGGCGTATCAGCGCGATTATTTGAAAAAACTTTTGGAAGAAAACGGATTTAGCGTTATTCAGGCGGCGAATCCCGAGGAGGGAATTGCCCAGGCGATGGAGCACAAGCCGCGCATTGTCATCAGCGATTTGGAGATGGAAGGCAAAAACGGCATCGAATTTTGCCATGAACTGAAGATTGTGCACAAGTTTATACCGTGCTATTTTGTCATCTGCACAGCCAACAGCGAAAGAATCAATGAGGTTTTGAAACCGGGCAATGGCGTCGACGCGTGTGTTTTGAAGCCATCCAGCGAGAACGGCAACAAGGAATTGATTGCGGCTGTCGCCATGGGGCTTTTGTTGTAGCATGCCTTCGGCATGCTACAACAATAACAGACTCGCGGCCATAACCATCATGCCCGCAACCGCACCGTAAATCGAAAGATGATGCTCGCCATACTTCTCGGCCGCGGGCAATAACTCGTCCAGAGAAATAAACACCATAATCCCCGCCACACCCGCAAGAACAAGACCCGATACCGTCGGCGTCATAAACGGAGATAAAACCAAATACCCAATCAACGCACCAAGAGGCTCGGTCAATCCAGACAAAAACGACCAGAAAAACGCCTTCCGACGATCGCCAGTCGCATAAAAAATCGGAACCGAAACAGCAATCCCCTCGGGAATGTTGTGAATCGCTATCGCTATCGCTATCGAAAAACCAATCCCCGTATCCTGGATCGTCGATATAAACGTCGCCAACCCCTCGGGAAAATTGTGAATGCCGATAACCAACGCCGTCATCGTACCCATACGCATCAAATGACGCGCATCGCCCGACTCCTCCGCATTCGGAGAAACGCTCATCTCCTCAATCTTTTTTACCTCGTGCGGGTTCTCCACCTCGGGAACAAACTTGTCGATGATCGCAATAAACGCCATGCCGCCGAAAAACGCGCCCGTCGCCGCCCACGTGCCCGCCGATACGCTCCCCATCGATTCGGTCAGCCCCCGGGTCGCGCCGGCAAGCAATTCCACAAACGAAACGTACAACATCACCCCGGCGGAAAAACCAAGCGATCCCGCAAGAAAACGGGTATTCGTCCTGTCCGCGAAAAACGCCAGCGCACTGCCAATACCCGTCGATAAACCGGCAAGCAATGTAAACGCAAAAGCAATAACAACGCTATCATCCATGGCAGGCCTCCCACGACGGCGGAATACGCCTCATACACGCTATTCAGGCGGAAGCCCCATCCGATCAAGCAACCGCTGCGCATCCTCGACCGAATAATACTCAAGCACAATCCTGCCCCTGCCGCCCTCGTCCTCAACCCTCACCTTGGAACTGAAATGAGAACGCAAACGCTCTTCCAATATTTCAACATGCGGTTCGCGCCGCTTCTCCGGACGAACAACCGGCTTGACCTTTTCCGACGCAAGCTGCTCCACCTTGCGCGTGGACAACCCCTCCTCGACCGCCCGCCTCGCCAGCTTTATCTGCGCCACCGGATTGGACAACGACAACAACGCCCGGGCGGTGCCGCCCGGCAACCCGCCATCCGCAACCATCCGCCTGACTTCTTCCGGCAATTCCAGAAGACGCATCGTATTGGTGATCTTCGGACGCGAAACTTTCAACCGCATCGCGATCGCTTCGTGCGTAATCCCCAGTTCCTTCTGAAGCTCGTGATACGCCGCCGCCTCTTCCATCGGGTTCAAGTCGTCACGCTGGAGATTCTCCACCAGCGCCAACTCGCGCATCCTGGCGTCTTCCGCATTCATCAGCCGGACCGGCGCCTTCTCCCGGTGAAGAACATCGCGAAGAGCGCGCAAACGACGCTCGCCCGCAATCAATTCATAACGGCCATCCCCAATCTCGCGGACAACCAACGGATTGATTAAACCATGGCTCTCAATGGAATCGGCCAGCTCTTGCAATTTTTCCGGATCGAACTCGACGCGCGGCTGCCACCGCGACGGCGCAATGTCCGCAACCGCCAACTCCCACGCGCCGTCTCCGGAAACGGGAGAAGGGGCGGAGTCGACAGGATTTTTCGACGCCGCCGGAATCAAACTCTCCAGCCCCCGGCCAAGTCCTCGCGCCTTCGCCATCAGGACACCTGGCCGCCGGAAGGAAACGCCGGATTGTCGACGGTCACGAGCGAAATAGTGTTGTCGGGACCGTGGGCGGCAAGAAGCATGCCATTGGACAATTCGCCGCGCAGTTTGCGCGGCTCGAGATTGTCGACGACAATGATGCGACGGCCAATCAGGTCTTCGGGCTGATAATATGCGCGGATGCCGGCGCATATTTGTTTTTCCCGATCGCCCAGGCGTATTTGCATTTTGATGAGCTTGTCCGCGTTCGGGTGCGGTTCGGCTTTGATGATTTCCGCGACGGTAAGGCGAATTTTGGAAAAATCGTCAAAATTGCAATACGCCACGCCTTCCGGAAGCGGCGCCGGTTGATCGGCGGCGGGCGAAGCGGGCCGGTTTTCTTCCGGCGCTGGAGATGCGGGTTCGCTCATGGGTCTGGTCCTTATTTATATTGACCGCCAACCGGCGGTCATTGATAATGACATAATTGCCCTGTTTATGCATTTTTAGACAATTACCGGAAAAAATCCATACAAAAACGGAATGTACAGCATGGCGTCAGGGGAAAAAACCTATTTGCTCGCCGATATGCACATAAAGCCGCTCGACGCGCCCAACCGGCGCGCCCGGGAGGATGCCGTGCGCGACAACGAAATGCTTGCGGGTTTTCTCGCCTCAATCGAAGGCAAGGCGAAATCGCTCGTCCTGCTTGGCGACACATTCAACTTCTGGGCGGAACGGCGGAGCAAGATTGTGGGCGACTACCTGGTCCCGCTCAATCTGTTCAAGGCGGCGTCGGACAGCGGCCTCGACATTCACCATGTTTCCGGGAATCGCGACTTCGTCGTTGGCGAAGGGTTGGGGTTTGATTCAAGCACCCGGTATCCCGGATTTCTCAAGCTCAAGGGAATGTTCACCGTATCCCGCCTCGCGGATTTCGGCATTGAACCGCATGGCCCACGCTATCGCCTTCACCAGGCGGGAAAAACCATCACCTGTGTTCACGGCGATTCATTATGTTCAAATGATACATTGTTCATGTTGCTTCGCTGGCTATTGCAGAACCGGTGGAGCAAGATGATTTGGCGGCGGGCGCCGTGGAGCCTGATCGAGATGGCGGTTGCCCATCAACAGGGGCGGATGACGGTTCGGAACGGACCGGGACGTTCAGGCGATATTTTTGGCGAGGACGCGATACGGCGCGAGCTTATCATGGGCGGCGATATTCTCGTCTGCGGGCATATTCATGCCGGTTATCAGCGCGATGTCGTTATCGCCGATCGCGAGAAAAAACTTGTTTCGATTCCTCCATGGCTTGATGGATGGTACGGAGTGGTGGAGAATGGAGTGGTGCGGGTTGAAAAATTTTCCTGACTGTCAGGCTCTGGACATCGGGCCGCTACAACCCCATAACACATTGAAACAAAACAGATTACACTTAAAAAACAATGCGCTCCGTTTGCCGATTGCGATCCCCGCCAATTTTTTTCGTGCACCGGATCGTTTTTTTTGGATACTTTTTATCGATACCCATGAGGTTCACTTGACCATACGGTCTCACAGCGAAAGGTTTGAAAAATGACGATGGTTCGGAGTTGTTTGTGCGCGCTTCTTCTTGCCCTGCCGTTTATGCGGGCGGTGAGCGCGGCGGATCTGGACGTTACTTTGGGTGCGGCTATGTCTGTCAAGACTTCCCCGTACAAGGATCACAAGGATTCGTATCTGCCGACGCCGCTCGTGCTGTACGATGGCCCGCGTTTTTATGCAAAGGGCGCCGGAGCGGGCGTCTATTTGTTCAACAACGAGACGCATAAAATTTCGGTTGGCGCTTCGTATTTCGGATTGTGGTTCGACCCCGACGACACCAGCAATGCGCCGTTGAAAGAGCTGGACAAGCGGAAATCCACCTTGATGGGCGATTTGGCATATGCCGTGATCACGCCCATAGGGCTTGGCAAAATGAATGTGTCGCGCGACCTTCTTGGTCATAGCGACGGCTATGTCGTCGATGCGAGCTGGAACGTGCCGTTCATGCGGGAAAAGTATGCCGTCATGCCGAGTATCGGGGTTGAGTGGAGCAGCCGCAAGCAGGCGGATTATTACTACGGCGTGTCCGCGCACGAAGCGGCCCGGAGCGGCTTGAAACAGCATACGGCCAAGGCGAATTTTTCGCCGTATGTCAAAGTCGAGGGCAAATACGACTTCAATGAGTGCTGGAGCGCGGTCGCCGGCGTGTCGGCCAATTTCCTGACCGGTTCGATGAAGAACAGCCCGATGGTTGGCCGGTCGGTTGTTGTCGGCGGATTTGCCGGTTTGGGCTATACATTCTAAGGGCCGTTCCGTTCCCGAATAAAAAATACGCAAGCCCCGCCTGAATGAAGGCGGGGCTTTTTTGTCGGCCATGCCGGCCTTCCAGTCCTCATACAGCAGCGCAATGCATTCGCCGGTTTAATAATAGAGCGGTTCAATAAGCAACATCGGGCGGGCGTCGTCGTCTATTCGGCAACGCCCGCCTTGTCCGAAAAATACTGCGGATATTTGGCGCGGATGATCGCTTCATCCTTGAGGTAGCGAGTCAAGTGGCGAAGCGCAAGCATTCGCGCACGCCGCCGGTCCCGCGCGGCTATCGCTTCGAACAACCGCGAATGATCCCGATAAAACACCTTGACCGACACCGCGTTGAAGCTCAACTTGCGCAAACGATCAAAATGCCACTGGCAATTCTCCAACGTCTGATACGTATACATGCGGCCGGCGGCAACGTAAATCTGCCGGTGGAACGCATGGTCGAGATCATAAAATCCCTCATTGCCGCAACAATCGATATGCCGCTTCTGCGCATCCAGAATATCCCGAAACCGCTCGATCATCTCCGGCGTTATCGATTCGCACAACTGCCCGACGACCGCCGTCTCAATTGTCTGCCGGATAAAACTGGATTCATGAATAATATTGTAATCAATATAACTGATGCGACTCCCCGCCTGCGGAAAGATTTCCAACACCCCGGTTTTTTCCAACTCCTGCATCGCCTCCCGCACCGGCGTTCGGGACACTCCGGTGCGTTCGGAAATCTCCGTCGTGCTTATCATCGCCCCGGGCGGCAAATGCAGGTTTACAATATTGTGCCGCAAAAAACGCAACGCGAAATCCCGCGCCGGCTCTTTGGGCATTCGTGGGATAATATCCATGCATGCACTGTAGCACATAGCGAATAAAAAGCAAGAATCTGTCGATAACTTCATCTAAAAAATACAATGAAAAATAGGCGGGAATACGCCTACTATTTCGTTTTCAAAAATCACAATACATTTTAAAAAAAAGGATTATATAAAAACAAACAATATTTTTTATTGCAATACCCGAAAAATTGAGGTGTTAGATCATTTTAAAATTGACATGCCAATATCGCGGAAGTACGATACATTATAGACAATCGCCGGCAACCCGATTTCCCTATATTCTATTCTTCTTCGTCAAGGATATCGCCATGCAGGTACTCGTACTGGAGGCAAGCACGACCGCCGCCAAAGCCCTCGTCTATGACGACCGCCAGGGCGCCGTCGCCTTTGAAAGCGAAAACTACGGGCCATCCATCGACAAGGGCGGACTGCACAACGCAACCGCGGTCTACGACGCCATCATCCGAGTCGGACGCGCCGCCG
Organism: Planctomycetota bacterium; assembly: GCA_036770065.1. GTDB lineage: Bacteria > Planctomycetota > SZUA-567 > SZUA-567 > SZUA-567 > JAJBSZ01. The sequence goes on along the minus strand of DAIPJX010000004.1, from coordinate 6,211 downwards.
CACACGGAAAAAAAATCGACGCCATCGGAACCGGCGGCGTCTGGCACAGCATACTCGCCTGCGACAACGCCATGAACCCGGTTACCCCGGCCTATCTCTGGAACTTCACCGGGACTGCGGCAACCTGCGGAAAAATCCGCGAAAACACCCCCCGCAGCCATGAAATCTACAAAAACACCGGCTGCATGCCCAACATCACCTATCAACCCTACGCCATCCTTCATATGGAAGAAAACGGACTGGACCCCGACGGGAAAAAATTCGTCAGCCAGGGAGGCTACAACTTTTTCCGCCTCACCGGCGAATGGTGCGAAACGTTCAACATCGCCTCCGGCATGGGCCTTTTGAATATTCATAAACTGGCATACGACGAAGGCATTCTCGATCTCTGCCGCATACAGGCAAGCCAACTCGGCCCGCTCGTCGACTACCGCGCCGTCCGCCCGCTCTCGGCCGAAGCGGCGGGGGCGCTCGGCATTCAGTCCGGCATTCCGGTCGTGCCGCAACACTCGGACGGCGGCCTGAACCAGCTCGGGAACGGCGCCATGCGTCCCGGATACATGACCTTCTCCGTCGGAACCAGCGCCGCCATCCGCCTCTCCACCGACAAGCCCGTTCTGTCCGATCCGCCCGCGACCTGGTGTTACGTCGGAGTCGCCGGCTACATGGCCGGAGCCGCCACCAACGGCGCCTGCAACTGCGTCAACTGGTTCAAGGAACGCCTCCTCGCCGACAAATGGTCGTACCGGGAACTGGAAGAAACATTGTTGGACAACGGCCCCGCTCCCACTTTCCTCCCGTTCATGTTCGGCGAACGCTGTCCCGGATGGGACGATGCGCGGCGAGGCGCGTTCGAGGACCTGACCGGCGCGGACGACGTACGCTCGCTTTTCCGCGCCCTCTCCGACGGCGTCCTGTTCAATGTCTACCAGTGTTACGAAATCCTGACCGCGCTCGCGGGAACGCCAAGCCGGGTCATCCTGTCCGGCGGCATTCTCAATTCGCCGAAATGGGCGCAAATGGCCGCCGATATTTTCGGGAAAGACATGCTGCTCTCCGACAACCCGAACGCGTCCATGCTCGGCGGCGCCGCGCTCGCCCTGCACGCCGCGGGCGGACTGGACGACTTGGCCCAATTCGGCGCAACCGATCTCGAAGCGATCAAGCCGCAAGCCGCTCCCTACGACGCCGACCGCACCCGCTATCGGCGTTATTTGAAATATTACGCCGGAAAGTGACCGGCACAGCCGCATTGGGGACAACCATGAAAATATTGGTAACGCCGCGCTCGTTCGGGAAAACCGATCCGTACGCGTTCGAAATTCTTCGCAACGCCGGCTTCGACATCGTCGTCAACGACTCCGGCGGCATTCTCGACCGCGACGCGCTCCGCGAAAAACTGGCCGACTGCGACGGCGTCATTCTGGGCGTCGACCCGCTCGACGCAAGCGTCCTCGCGGGCGCTCCCAAACTCAAGGTCATCGCCAAATACGGCGTCGGCATCGACAATATCGACATGGCCGAGTGCGAACGGCGCGGCATCAAGGTCTCCCGCACCGTCGGCGCGAATTCGGACGCGGTCGCCGACTATGCCTTCAGCCTGATGATGGCGCTCGCCCGCCAGGTCGTGCATATCGATTCCCGCTGCCGCAAAAAGGACTGGTCGAAAATCACCACCCTCGACGTGTACGGAAAAACGCTCGGCCTTCTCGGAACCGGGGCTATCGGCAAGGGCGTCGCCGCCCGCGCCAAGGGCTTCAATATGCGCGTCATCGCCCATGACGTATTCTGGAACGACGAATGGGCGAAACAACACGGCATCGAAAAAGTTTCGCCCGAACAAATATACAGCGAAGCCGATTTTATCAGCCTGCATCTGCCCCTGACCGATGAAACGCGCAACATGATCGGCAAAAACGAATTGGACATGATGAAAAAAACCGCCGTTCTCGTCAACACCGCGCGCGGCGGCATCATCAACGAAGACGATCTGCTCGCCGCCCTCAAAAACAAACGCATCTACGGCGCCGGCATCGACGCGTTCATGGAAGAGCCGCCCGCCAATCCCGACTGGTACGGGCTGGACAACCTCGTCATGGGATCGCACGCCTCCGCCTCCACCATCGGCGCAACCGAGAACATGGGCAGAATGGCGGCAAAAAATCTCATACATGATCTTGGAAATTAATCCCAGGTGCACAAAAGGACGCTCATGAACTACGATTTCAAAAAAGCCGACAGCGCCGACGGCCTGTCCGACGAAAACATCCGGACCATGCTCGCCTCGTGGCTCGAACGCCATGACAAACCGAACAAAATCCTGATTCTTCCGCCCGACATCACCCGGAACAACTCCCACGCCGGGCCGATCACCCGCATGCTCTGCGAACTGCTTCCGAACGCGGCCATCGACGTCATGCCCGCCCTCGGCACCCACGTGCCCATGACCGAAGAGGAAATGGACAAAATGTACGCCGGCGTTCCGCATTCGTATTTCCACCCGCACCGTTGGCGCGACGATGTCGTCCGCCTCGGCGTCGTTCCCGGGGCGTTTGTCGAAAAAGTCTCCGGCGGCTGGATGAAGGACGATATCCCGGTCGAAGTCAACAAGCGCCTTGTCGACAAATCCTACGACGCGATTTTTTCCGTCGGCCAGGTCGTGCCCCACGAAGTCGTCGGCATGGCCAACTACAACAAAAACATTTTCGTCGGCTGCGGCGGAAGCGGCATGATCAACGCCAGCCACTATCTGGGCGCGCTCTACGGCATGGAAAACATGATGGGCCGGGACAACACGCCCGTCCATCGGGTCTTCGACTACGCCGAGGAAAATTTCTGCAAAGACATTCCCCTCACCTATATCCTCACCGTCACCGCTCCCAACCGGAACGGAACCAATGTCCGCTCCCTCGCCATCGGCCGCGACCGCCAAATGTTTTCGGACTCGATCAAGGTCAGTCAGGAATTCAACCTGAACTTTCTCGACAAACCGCTCGGGAAAGTCGTCGTCTATCTCGATCCCGAAGAGTTCCGCACCACCTGGCTCGGCAACAAATCCGTCTACCGCACCCGCATGGCGATTGCCGACGGCGGCGAACTTCTCGTCATAGCGCCCGCCGTCCACCGCTTCGGCGAAGATCTCACCAACGACGCCTTGATCAGAAAATACGGCTACAAGGGCAGAAAAGCCGTCCTCGATTTCGTCACCAACAACCAGGACCTGAAAGACAACCTGAGCGTCGCCGCCCACCTGATCCACGGCTCGTCCGACGGGCGCTTCACCATCACCTATGCGCCGGGCGAATTGACCAAAGAGGAAACGGAAGCGGCCGGATTCAACTATATGGCGCCCGACGCCGCGCTCGCCAAATACGACATCGCAACACTCAAGACCGGCTTCAACACCGTCGACGGCGAAGAAATCTATTTTGTCCCCAACCCGGCCATCGGATTGTGGGCGGATCGCAATCGCTTTGAAAATTCAGGAAAGTAACCGGAGGAACACGACAATGCGTTTGAATCAAAAAGAACTCGAAAATACCGCGCAATGGAAAGCGGCCGATATCGCGCTTCCGGCATTCGACCGCGACGCCGTCTTCCAGGCCACCAAAGCGAACCCGGTCTGGATCCACTTCGGAGCCGGAAATATATTCCGCGCCTTCCCCGCCATGGCGCAGCAAGAACTGTTGAACCAGGGCCTGGCGAAACAAGGCATCATCGTCGCCGAAGGCTATGATTACGAAATCATCGACGCCGTCTTCGCCCCGCACGACAACATGAGCCTTATCGTCACCCTGAAAGCCGACGGCGGCATTGAAAAAACCGTTCTCGGTTCGCTCACCGAAGCGCTGAAACTGGAACCGGGCACGGCCGATTTCGAACGCACCCGGGAAATTTTCCGCGCGCCGTCCCTGCAAATGGCCAGCTTCACCATTACCGAAAAAGGGTATAACCTGTCCCAGGGCGATACCATCCTGCCCGAGGTGCAAGCCGACTTCGCCGCAGGCCCGGCGAAACCGGCCAGCTATATGGGCAAACTCGCCTCTCTCGTTTATGACCGCTACCAGGCGGGCAAACTTCCCGTCGCCTTGGTCAGCATGGACAACTGCTCGCACAACGGCGACCGCCTCAAGGCCGCCGTCGTCGCCTTCGCCGAAGCATGGGCCAAGGCGGGAAAGGCCGACGCCGGCTTTGTCGACTACGTCGCAACCGGCGGCAAGGTTTCGTTCCCCTGGTCGATGATTGACAAAATCACCCCGAGGCCCGACGAAAGCGTCAAAAAGATGTTGCTGGGTTCGGGCTTCGAAGACGTCGAAACGGTCGCCACCGCCAAGAAGACCTATGTCGCGCCGTTCGTCAACGCGGAAGAAACCGGCTACCTCGTCATCGAGGATCAGTTCCCCAACGGCCGCCCCGCCCTGGACAAGGCCGGCATCATCATCACCGACCGCGCCACCGTCGACAATGTGGAAAAGATGAAAGTCTGCACCTGTCTCAACCCGCTCCACACCGCGCTCGCCGTGTACGGCTGCCTTCTCGGCCACACCAAAATCAGCGAGGAAATGAAAGACGCCGAACTGACCGGACTCATCACGAAAATGTGCTATGGCGAAAGCCTGCCCGTCGTCGTCAATCCGGGCATTGTCGATCCCGAACAGTTCCTGAAGGAAGTGCTCGCCGTCCGCTTCCCGAATCCGTTCATGCCGGACACCCCGCAGCGCATAGCCTGCGACACCAGCATGAAGCTTTCGATCCGCTTCGGCGAAACGATCAAGGCGTACATGGCCGATCCGAAGCTGGACGTGAACACCCTGAAATTGATCCCGCTCGTTCTCGCCGGTTGGTGCCGCTACCTTCTGGGCGTGGACGATAAGGGCAGCGCCTTCGAAGTCAGTCCGGACCCGATGTTCGCCGCCGTATCCGCCCATCTCAAGGGTATCAAGCCGGGAGACAAAGGTCCCTTCCACGCGCAATTGCGGCCGATTCTTTCGGACGCGCGCATCTTCGCCGTCGACCTGTACAAGGCCGGTTTGGGCGAACGCGTCGAAAACTACTTTGCCGAACTGGTCGCCGGTCCCGGCGCAGTCCGCGCCACATTGAAAAAATATCTGGCGTAGCCGCAAGAGCGCCGCACACACTGGATCAGGAGAAGAAATCATGGAAAGCGTACTGGTGCCGGTCGACGATTTGAAAAAATACATCATCAATCGCTTGACTGAAGCGAAGCTGTCGGCGGCCGATGCGGAAGTGGTGGCGGACGTCCTTGTCTTTGCCGAACTGCGCGGCGTTGTTTCGCACGGAGCCGTCCGGGTCGAGCATTATTGCAACCGCATCAAGGCGGGCGGGATCAACCTCCAGGCCGATTTCGCCATCGATTTCATCAAGCCGACCATGGGCCGGCTCGACGCCAAGGGCGGCATGGGGCACATCGCGTCGAAACGCGGAGCCGAAGCCGCGATCGCCCGGGCCAAAGAACACGGCATGGCAATGGTCGGCATCTGCAATTCCAGCCACAACGGCGCTCTCGCCTACTATGCGCAAATGGCGCTCGATCACAACATGGCCGCGCTCGTCTGCACCCACACCGACCAGTTGGTCGCGCCGTTCGGCGGACGCTTCGCCTTCCTTGGTTCCAACCCGATGGCGTTCGCCTTCCCGGGGCGGAAGCGGAACATTCTGGTCGATATGGCGACGAGCGAGATTCCCTGGGGCAAGGTCATCAACCACCGCGTCGAAAAGAAACCGCTTCCCGAAGGATTGGTGCAGGATGCGGAAGGCAATCCGACGACCGATCCCGACAAGGCCGTTTCCCTCACCTCGTTCGGCGGGGTCAAAGGCTATTCGGTCAGCATCATGATTGAAGCGTTGACCGGCCTTCTCATCGGCGGCGTGTTTGGCCCGCATGTGTCCAAGATGTACGCCAACCTGGATACATGCCGCAATTTGAGCAACTTTTTCCTCGCCATCGATCCGTCCGTGTTCTATGGCGGCGGCGACGGCTTCCTTGACGTCACGCAGCGCATGATCGACGAACTGCACGCCCAGCCCCCCAAGGACGGCTTTGACAAGGTCATGGTTCCGGGCGAAATCGAGGAAATGAAAATGACGGCCAACCGGAAAACGGGCATTGCCGTGCCGAAAAATATCTACGATTTCCTCGTCGGATAAAAGACGAGGCGGGAACGAACAATAAAAAACCGCCGCCCGGACA
>DAIPJX010000236.1:0-3783 GCA_036770065.1 Planctomycetota bacterium | reverse complement strand
CCGCTGTTTTCATTAATCTATTATTAATTGAGTTTAATTCATTGTTCATTATTCATTATTCATTGATCGGTTTTATTCGAAAAATTCTTTGTGCAACGACACGACCGCGTCTTTCGCCTGCTCTTGTTCGACCACCATGGCGATGTTGATTTCACTGGCGCCTTGGCTGATCATGCGAATATTGGCTTGGCAGCTTGCCATTGCCTTGGTTACCCGGGCGGCAACGCCGGGGGTTCCCTTCATTTTTTCGCCGACGACGGAAACAAGGGACAGGCCGCGTTCAACCGAAACGTTGGCGAAAGATTTCATCTCCTCGGCCGCTTTTTCCGCGTTTTCTCCGTTTGGCGTGGTCACGCTGATGGTGACCTCGGAAGTGGCGATCATATGGATGTCGACGCCGTGGCGGTTGAAGACGTCGAAAACTTTCGACATGAACCCGTGCGTTCCGAACATCCGCCCGGTCGAGATATGCACCAGAGACACGCCTTTCATGACCGCGATGGATTTTACCGCGCCCTCGTCCGAAGCGTTTTTTTGCACCTTGCGAATCACCGTGCCGGGATGATCGGGGCAGGCTGTATTCTTCACCCGTACCGGGATGTCGTTTTCCATGGCGGGGACCATGGTTGCGGGATGGAGAACCTTTGCCCCGTACCACGCCAGTTCCGACGCTTCCATAAAGGTCAGTTCCGGGATCGAGCAGGCTGTATCGACCATGCGCGGGTCGGTTGTCATGACGCCGGAAACGTCGGTCCAGATTTGCACTTCTTCCGCGCCGACAATGGCGCCGAAAATGGTTGCGGAATAGTCGGAACCGCCGCGCCCGAGGGTGGTGATCTGTCCGTCGTCGGTTGAGGCGATGAATCCGGTCGTGACCAAAACGTCGGCGGAAAGATCGGATATTTGCTTGGCGACGGCGGGATAACAGCGCGGGTCGGGTTTCGCCGCGCCGAAGTGGTGGTCTGTTTTGAGGCCAAGGGTGAGCGAGGACCGGTATTCGGAATTCACGCCGAACTCCCGCCGCATCACATCGTTGACGACCCGGGCCGACATGCGTTCTCCAAAACTCATGACGACGTCCATGGTTCTGGGGGTCAACTCGCCTATCATGGCGATGCCCGAGAGCAACTTGTCGAAACGGTCGAGCAGCCGTTCGATCCCGGACGCTTTTGTATCGACGCCGAGTTCTCCGGCGATCCAGCGTTGCGCTTCCATGACTTTGCTTGCGTCGGGTTTTCCGTCTTTCGCCGCTTTTGCGGAGGCGATGAGCGTATCGGTCATGCGGACATTTGGCGAGTTGTGCGCGGAACAAATGACGACCGGCGTGCGGTGCATTTCATTTTTGACCAGTTGGCATACTTGCCGGATATTGTCCGGCGTTCCGACGCTGGTTCCGCCGAATTTCATGGTTATCATTGTCAATTTCTCCTTCTGTACTACATACTTATGGGCTGAAATCGTATGCCCATATACAGGACGGGGGCGATATATGCAACAGGAAAAGCCGAATTGCAAAAAAAGTTGACAGGAATGGCTGTGACTATACGATTGATGAAGGCATACTATGTGGTAGTGCAAGCCTTTGCCCGCAGGGGAAAGGCTTGTTGCGCCATTGCCGGGACAGTGTACTCATAAGGCTTCGCATGCAAGACGATACAGAACAGAATGACGCGGCGGACACCACGCCGGAGGAAGAAAACACCGAGCCGGTTTCGGCCGACGGCGCTGTTCCGCCACCGGCCGAAACGGACTCCGCGGAGTCGCCGGACGAGAGTGAGCCAAAACCGGAATCGGAATCGGAATCGGAAGCGGAAGCGGAAACGGAGCCGGAATCGGAATCCGCCGGGGACGAGGAGGATTCCGGTCTTTCCGTTCTCTCGGTCGTGGAGGCGGTGCTTTTTGCCGCGCGCGAGCCGCTCAAATTGGCGCAGATTGCCCGCGCTGTCGGCAAGCGCGTTCGCCAGGACGCGGTGAAGTCGGCGGTTGACGAACTGAACGTGCAGTATCTGGAGACGGGCCGTGCGTTCGAGATTGCCGAAATTTCGGGCAAGTACCAACTCATGAGCCGTCCGGAATACGTCAATCACATTATCCGCATTTATCCGAAGCGCGAGCTGTCGGACAAGGAGCGATCGGGCAAACTGACTCCGGCGGCGCTCGATACGTTGTCGATTATCGCCTACAAGCAGCCGGTGACGCGCGGCGAAATTGAACACATACGCGGCGTCGGGTGCGGCCCGGTGTTGCGCGCGTTGATAGAGCGCGGGTCTGTGAAGGTGGCGGGCAAACGGACGGATTTGGTCGGCCAGCCGCTCATGTACGGGACGACGGAAGCGTTTCTTGCCGAGTTCGGCCTTGGAACGCTTGACGAATTGCCGCTCAAGAACGAGTTTTTGGCGATGGCGGAGGAGTTTATGCCGAGTCCCGGTCCGGAAGCGGAAGCGTCGGCGGACACGGCGGACGAAACGGCGGAAGCCGGCGCGACGCCTTCCCCGGATTCGGAAAACCCGCCGGACGACGGGGACGTTCCGCCCGAAGATTGACCCAATCGTCGTTTTTGCGCGTCTATGGAAAGTCACGGTTATGGCAGACCGCCAGCCAGATGAAAACGCTCCGGAGGATTTGCTCGCCCGATACGTGGCGGGCGATATGGAGGCGTTTACCTGTCTGGTTCGTTTGTACGAGGCGCGGCTGTACGCGTTTTTGTCCAGGTATATGCCGGACGTTCATATGGCGGAAGACGTGTTTCAACAGGTTTTCACCAAGGTCGCGTTGCATGCGGCGGATTTTGACGGTCGCGCGTCGTTTTCCACCTGGCTGTTCCGGATCGCCCGCAACCAGGCGGTGGACGAACTCCGCAAGCGCCGCATTCAACCATCCCGCCCCAACAGCGCCGAACCGGATTTCGATCGTTTGTCCCGCGTCCAGACCGATACGCCTCTCGACAAGCTGGCCAGGGACGAACTGGGCGTTCGCATTCGCCAGGCGCTTTCGGCGTTGCCCGAGCCGCAGAGGGAGGCGTTTCTTCTCAAGGAAGAGGCGGATTTGACCTTTGACGAAATAGGCCGGGTCATGCAATGCGGCCGCGAGACGGCGAAGAGCCGTTTTCGGCTTGCGGTCGGAAAATTGCGCGAACTTTTGGACATGGACTAGAAAGGGCGGAACGTGCATAACAATCATCCCGGCGATCCGCTCGATTTTCTGTACGAGGAGCTTTCTCCCGAGGCGATGGCGGAGGCGCGCGCGCATCTTGGCGGGTGCGAAGAGTGCAAGCGGGAGACCGCGGCGTTTCGCGATATGGTCAAACTGTACAGAAGCGCGCCGGCGCCGGCCGCGCCGGACGGTTTTGCCGAAATGATCGCGGCCAGGGCGCATGAACGGGCCGAAGCGGAACGCGCGGCGGCGGCGGCGCCTGTTTCCGATGCGCCGGTTCCGGCGTCGGACGGCGAGTTTGCCGCGATGAAGCGGGACGTTTTGGCCGAGACGCCGCACGGCGTTCGCAGGTGGCTGTTTCATCCCGCCTGGACGGTGGCGGCGTCGGTCTTGTTGATTTGCACGGCGATGATGTATATCTCGCCGCGCCGGGATCGGCTGTTCAACATGTCGGAACCGGAGCGCACGGCCTTGTCCGCGCCGCCCGTCGCTTCTCCCCGACGCGCGCAGCATGAACCGGCGGCGCGGAAAGCGCCCCCCGAGCCTCTCCCGCCCGCATTGGAACCGCGTTCCCGGGCGTTGCCCGCGCCCGCGTCCGCGCCGATGCTGGAGCAGGCGCAGGCGCAAGCG
>DAIPJX010000235.1:0-3795 GCA_036770065.1 Planctomycetota bacterium | reverse complement strand
TCGATATTGCCTGTTTGGAAGTATTGGAAACAACCGGATACCAAACCGCCAACCTTATTCCCCTTTTCAATATGAGCGAGGACGATACCGCTGTTTTCATCGCCGAAGTAGTCAAATTGGACAACGCGAATCCTGTTCACCCAAGCGGCACGGTCGGCGAAAGCAGATGGTTTTCTTTGTCAGAATTGGAGAGGGAAATTCTGCGCGGCGCCGTGACCGATTCCGCGATCCTGGCAACCTACATTCACCTTCTTCGTTATGGTTTCAAAACCGCCGCCGAACCAGCGGCGGGGTGAAAACATTTCTTTTCCTTCAAGGATTGGAGAACGTATTTATGAAAAAACCGCTGTTGATGGCGATAATCGCTCTCGCTGGGTTTATCGGCTATATCGAACACGGGCACGCGCTTTCGGTATTTGACGGGAGCAATTTTGCCCAAAATGTCATATCCGCGCAGGAGGCGATAAAGAACACGCAAAACCAGATTCAAATGCTCACCAATCAGCTCAATCAGTATAAGCGGATGTTGCAGGACGCCGCCAATCCGGGCACTTGGGGATGGGGCGACATTCAGGATACCTTGAACCAGTTGAACAGCTCCATGAGTTCGCTCAATTCCATCAGCAACACGACGGGTGGGCTTAATTCGTTCCTCGACAACTTCGGTAGTCATTCCAAATATCACGAAAGCGGCGAATACTACGGCACGGGAAACCCGGCGCTCTACGGCGGCGATCTTGCCGGAATGAATCTGCAAAAGGAATCGGCGGACGACATGCTCAAGCTGATCAAGGAGCAGCAAGAGGCGCTGGAAAGATACGCGGATGATTTTGAAAAGCTCAAAAGCAAGTCGTCCAGCGCCGAGGGCCAGCAAGAGGCGATACAGGCCGGAAATGAGTTCGCGAGCATGCAAATACAGTTACTTTCGCAAATTCATGCCTTGCTGATGGCGCAGAATACGATGATGGCCGCACAGGTTGAAACGCTGAATAACCAACAAGCGCAACAACGCATGGGTACGGCGATCAAGATGGGCGAGACCGATTCCACCCGTACCGAGACGACGCCCGGCGGCAAGTCCTATCGGCAGTTCTAGGCCGAAAGGAGGCTTGCCATGTTCCGCACGATTATATTGTGCCTTCTGTTTTCAATTGCCGTGCCTGTTTTCGCTATCCCTGAAAAGGCGGCGGCGGCGGACGGCAAGATTCTCGACACCACTATCGACCGCTATATGGAGGAAGCGGCGAAATGGGAACCGCGCATCAAGATGGCAGCGAGAAAGATGTTCTGGATTTTGGCGACGATAAGTATGGTGTTCACCTTCGCCTTCATGTTCACCCGTGGCAACGTCGGGCTGGGCGATTTTTTCGGCGAGTTTCTGCGATTCAGCGTGACCGTCGGGCTGTTTTACTGGTTATTGGACAACGGAAGCGAGATTGCCAAGGCAATCATCAAGTCATTCGGGCAACTCGGCCTTGAGGCGTCTACGACGTATCAGGCCGACCTGTCGCCGTCGAACCTGATTTCGTTCGCTCTGCAATTGATCGGCGGAGCATGCACAACGTTTGGCGAACAGGACATCGCCACCAGTGTTGTCGCGCTCCTTCTGTCCATCGCCATCGCTGTTCTGTTCGGCATAATCGCCGCCATGATGGTACAGTTGCTTTGCACCGCATGGGTGTTGGTCTACGCAGGGACGGTAGTCCTTGGTTTCGGCGGCGGACGCTGGACGCAGGACATCGCTATCAATTATTTCAAAACTGTCCTTGGACTGGCGATCCAGACCTTCACCTTCTGTCTGTTAGTCGGTATTGGACAACAACAGGTCGAAAACCTGATCACCAAAGCCCACCAAGCCAAAACCGTACTGGTAAAAGGATATGTCTACAACTCCAACATAACCACCACGTCCATGACCATTCAGGAAGGATGCGTAATTCTGTTGTTCACCGTCGTTCTGTTCATGCTGGTCAAGACGGTTCCCAACATGGTTGCGGGCATTGTCAGCGGCTCGTCGGCTGGCGGCGTCCACCTGGGCGGTAGCGGCAGTACGATCGCGGGAGCGGCGGCGCTGGCGTCGGGCGGCGCGATGGTCGCGGCGCAGATGGCCGGAGCCGGTATGGCGTTGAACAGCGCCTATCAGCAAACCAAGGAGAACAAGGAACAGGGAGGAGGACTGTTCAAGGGCGCGTCGGGCGGAGGGGGATTGGCCGGAGCAATGTCCACCGGCCTTCGTTCCGCCGGTGACTTCATGGCGAATTTGGCGACCGGCACGGGACGAATGGCCCTGGGCGCGGGTAGCGATGCCAAGGAAAAACTTCAACGCAGCACCGCCGGCGGCGCTCTTTCCGGGAGTATCGACGCAAAGCGGCAGACAAACAAGGCGGCGTATGAAGCCAAACAGGCAGAATTGCAGGCTGGCGGCAGTGGCGGCGATGATGCAGGTGGCGGTGTGGCATCCGTGAGCGGCGGCGATGGCGATGATGGCGGTGGTACGATTTCATCCGGCTCCGGGGATGAAGCGACTGCCGTGTTTGGTGAATCCGCTGGCGATGAAGCGACTTCCGCTTCGTCCGGCGGTTTGTCCAAGCCGGGGTATGGGAGCAGTGACGGAGGCCCAGGGTTTGCAAAGCCGGGGTATGGCAGTGGCGACCGAGGGCCGGGACTGTCGAAACCGGGGTATGGAAGTAACGAGGGGAGCGCCAGCCTGAACAAGTCGGGTTATGGCGGCGGTGACGATGGTCGGCCATTGACCAAGGCCGAGCGTGAATGGCAAGCCGCGCTCGACAACTATGACCCAGGCAGAACCGGATTGCCCGATTCGGATTGATGGAAAGGAGACAGCCCCCCGCGACGCCGGGGGGCTTTATTTTTCTTTGGCAATCAATCGCTCGAACTCTTTAAGATATTGTTCGGCCAGGGCCGGGTCGTCCACAATAAGCAGGTTTTCGCTGTTGCTTCTCTCGGCGTTGCGGCTCCAATTATAACTGCCGGTGACGACGTACCGACGATCGATAACGACAAATTTATGGTGCATAAGGCCGGGGTTCTGCTCATATACTACCGAGATTCCGGCATCGATCAACCTTCTTCCCTGTCCGCCTTGTGCGTTCCGTTGCCCGCCGTCGAGCGCCACATTCACCGTTATGCCGCGTTCATGCGCATCCAGCAGGGATTTCGCCAACCCGGATTCGGTGAAGCTGTACAAGGCTGCGACGATTTCGGATTCGGCATGTGCGAGATGATCCATGATTGCCTGCTTGGCGCCGCCCTTGGGGCTGAAATATACCTGTACGCGTGTTGAGGGAGTTGGTTCCGGGCATGAGTGGCCGTACCGCCTATCGAGTGCATAACCTGCCGCAAATGCGATGATAATGGCGCAGAGAAAGGTCGGCCATTGCGTTCTGGAGCGGCGAAATCGCAGTGATGTGGATTTGCGGCCCATATACTGTCCCGGCGCGTCTCGGACCGGGCATGGGTGAGAAAAAGGGGATGTTGCCATCCGTACTACCTATGGGGCCGCCAAGCCCTGTGAGGATACGGAAACGCGAGCAACACCCCCAAACCATTGGGGGGTTGTCAGGTTCCCGGACTATCCTCATGCGACCCGAAGGTCGCAAAAGTTGGCGGCTTTTAGGTATTCGCCCGGACACTATGACGCTATAAGCGTTATAGCCAAAATGTACAACAATCGGCTTTCGCCGACACTACCACAACAAAACAACGCACTCAATTATAGCGCGGTGCATTGTTTGTCAATCCAAAGTCCCGATATTCATAATGTCGAAAAGGGAA
>DAIPJX010000032.1:0-14232 GCA_036770065.1 Planctomycetota bacterium | reverse complement strand
CGGTCTTTTTCCAGCAGCCACAAAAGCAATTTCTCCGTCGTCGAAGACAAGCGCGGATCGCGGTCGCGCGGCGACGCGGGTCGTTCGCCGCGATGCTTCTCCAGAACTTCCTCCGGAGTCGCGCCGGTAAACACGTCCTCGCCCAAAAGCGCCTTGTGCCAAATGCAGCCAAGCGAATACAAGTCGCCCCTGATATCGACGTTCAAGTCGCCCTCAATCCGCTCCGGCGGCAAATACCACGGCTTTGTCCCGAAAGCCGATGCGTCGTCGGGCCATGCCAGGGTCCAGGCGAAACCGATGTCCGCCAGTTTGCCCCGGCCTCCATCGACCAGCATCACATTGGCGGGCGTGAGATTGCCGTGCGGATGCCCCTGCTCAAACAAATCGCGCAAAAGGCCGGCAAGAAGGCCGGCAAGCTTCAGCGATTCCTTTTCGGTGAACCGCCCCGTCTGCCGCCGCGCCAACCGCCCCGCCAGCGTCTCGCCGTTCACATACTCGTGCGCCATGAAAAAACTGCCGTCCGCTCTGCCCGCATCCAGACCGCGCAGAATGGCCGGACTCCGCAAACGCGCAACCGAACCGGCCAGGGAAAAGAAATCCTCCACCACGCCTTCCCGACCCGGCCACGGACGCATGACCTTGACGGCGACCGTTCGGTCGAGATTTTGATCGTCGGCCTTGAAGACGGCCGTCCTGTCCGTCGACGCGATGCAGGAGCGAAGCGTATAGCCGCGCACCGATTGTTGTTCCAAAAAACCGGCGGCATAGGGGGAATGGTCGAACACCGGCGCCTCTTCCGCCGGAGTGGCAGGCGCTTCCATCAATCCTCGTCCTCCCCGCCATCGCCATCGACATCGTCGTTCTTGTCGAGATCCTCCAGCCGGAACGAATTCTCCTCTTCCACCAACAGCTTGACCTTTTCCTCCGCCTGTTTGAGAAGTCCCGCGCAAAGGCGCAGGTTTTCCACGCCCCTGGCATACGCCGCAAGCGAATCGTCCAACGACAACCCGCCTTCCTCCATCCGCTCGGCCAGCGTCTCCGCCTCGGCCAAAAGCTGCTCGAACGACGGCGTTTCCGCCTCCGCGCTTTTCTTTGCCATCGGTTAATCCAGTCCTGCCAAAATGCCGATAATCTCGTGCTCGTCCTCCGCCGCCAGAAGCGCCGACTGAAGCCAGGCCTCTTCCTTGAACGCGCGGGCAATCCACTTGTACACCTGCAAATACTCGTTCGACATGCGATCGTCATACGACGGCGCGGCCATGCCGAATAAAACATGAACCGGCTCTCCGTCCGGACTCCCGTATTCAACCCCGTCGCGGCTCCGGACGAAAATCATGCAAAAATTGCGCGGCTGCATGCTTCGCACATGCGGCAACGCCAACCCGCCTCCAATGGCGGTCGACGCCTTCCGCTCCCGCGACAGCAAGTCGTGGTGGAATTTGTTGCGATTGCGGATTTGGCCGGTATTCATGAACACATCGGTCAATTCCTCAATCACTTCCTCTTTGAGCCGCTGCCGCTCCCTGGCCGGTTCCTTCTCCGGGTCCATGGTGTCGACATGGCCGCTCATCATGCCCAGCCGAACGACTTCCGGCTTGAGATACCGGGTGATTTGCACTTGCTGGTTCCTATCCATGCGTCATTCCGTTCGGACTGAAACGGACGCTTCGACGCGGCGCCTCCGTCCAGCTTCGGAAAGTTGTTTCCAAAACGCCATAAAGCTATTAAATTTTAGGGAAAACAGCATATCATTGCCAGAAAATTCATTGCATGGAGGCAAGACCAACAGCATGAAAATGCCTGTGGATTGGACATCCCGATTTTTCCCGCCTGTCCGCGACTCCGCCATGCGAACGGCGCGCCTCGCACTCGCCCTTCTCGCCCCGCCGCGCTGCCGGGTGTGCGGCGCTCCCTTGCTGGATTACAACCAGCCATGCCTGTGTCCCGACTGCGTCGGGAAGATAGCCTGGATAGGCGACGGCGCGTGCACCGGATGCGGGTTCCCCGCCGGTCCCCATGCCGTTCACGGCGATTCGTGCGGGCACTGCCGGGGACGGCGGTTGTCGCTTGCCAGAACGGCGGCGGTCGCGCGATATTCGGGCGGCGCGCGGAGTCTGGCGCTTTCCCTTAAATTCAGGCATGAAACAGAACTGGCCAAAACCATGGCCCTGCTTATGGCGGAGCGGTTCCATACCGCCGGTTTCGATGAAATCGATATGCTGATTCCGGTTCCGCTGCACCCAATCAGGATGAGGGAGCGCGGCTTCGACCAAGCCAAATTGCTTTGCGCCCATATCGGAAAGGCAACCGGAATTCCCATGGATTCTTCATCGCTCACGCGGGTGCGTCATACAGAGCCGCAGGCATTGCGCTCCCGCAAACAACGGTTGCATAACATGGATAATGCGTTTGCGGCCGGCGTGTCCCTTTCGGGAAAAAAGATTCTGCTTGTCGACGACGTTTTGACGACCGGTTCAACCATGGCGGCGTGCGCCAAAGCATGCCGGACCGCCGGCGCGACACGCGTCAATGCTCTTGTTTTTGCCCGGTAGGAACGGCGGGGGAAGGGGGGCGGCACGACATTTCCTCGCGCACCAAATCGGCAAGCGTTTTCCGGTCATACACTTTCTCGACCGCCTGCTGCGCCTCGTTCCACAATCCAATGAAAATGCATCGGCCATTGAGCGGACACGCCCGATCACCCAGGCATTCCACCGGATGGACTGAATCCTCGACAAAACGGACGACATCGCCTATGCTGATTTCCTCGGGCGGGCGGTTCAGGCGGAAACCGCCGTCCTTGCCGCGCTTCGAGTCGACAAAGCCGCTGCGACGCAATTCATTCAGAATGTTTTCGAGAAACCGCCCGGGAATGTGTTGCGCTTCGGCAATCCTGCGCAACCGGATTAACCCTTCGTCCTTCCGCTTGGCCAACTCGAACAAGGCGCGAACCGCGTATTGGCATTTGAGCGATAGTCCCATAATAAGCGTTTCCTTTGCATCACAACCGGGGAATTTCCCGCCGCAAAGTTGCCTGCAGCCCGGTCACCTGTTCGAGCAAATCGACTTTCCTCGGCAGGGCCTCCATAATAACCTCCAGATCGCCCGCTATCTGCAAAAATAAAATCATCCTGTCGTCGGACAATTCGACCCGCAGATCCTTCACCTGTTGGCTGTGCCCCCGATCCAGAACGTCAGCCGCACGCAAAATGCCCGCAAGCTTGCGCACGCGAATCCGATCCTCTTTCGACAGCGACATGAACTCGGGGTTTTGCGCCGTCGGCATTTCCAGGCGGTGAAAGTAGGCTATTTGCGAAATAATGAACCTGTCCGCCTCGTTGACCCCGACGATGTCCGACCAATTGATCAAATACGCGCTATGAACATGATGGTGAATGTCGGACACGAAATCGCCAATGTCATGCAATACCGCCGCAAGCTCCAAAAGCAGACGGTCGCGCCTGCTTAAATCAAGCAGCCCGGCCAGCGCATCGAAAAGCCGCAAGGAAAAATCGGTGACGATGCGCGCGTGCGCCCTGTCATAAAAATATTTTTCCCCGACCGCACGGGCCGACCGAACCATTTGCTGGCGGAACGATATCAGCGGATCGATGCCGCCCGCTTCCATCGCCATGTCGATAAGGAGACCGTTCATCATTTCCGTATTGGTGAAGGTCACCTCCGAAACATTGGCGGCGGCTATGAAATTGTCCAGAATCATCATGGCCGGAACAAGCAGTTCCACATCGGCAAGCCCCATGTTGAACTTGCG
The DNA here is from genome assembly GCA_036770065.1 of Planctomycetota bacterium. GTDB lineage: Bacteria > Planctomycetota > SZUA-567 > SZUA-567 > SZUA-567 > JAJBSZ01. The sequence goes on along the minus strand of DAIPJX010000032.1, from coordinate 10,460 downwards.
GCCGATTTCAAGCGGGCTCAGGCTGTACGCCTTGTTCAGATGTTCGCGCAGTTGCCGGGCGGGAATGGAAAAGTCGTTGTCCCGCGCGGTCACGTCAGGGTCGTTTCTGAACGCGCGGTACAGGGTGCGGTTGATCAGGAAAAACCGGGAAATGGTATATTCCCGGAACGTTTCCGCGACGGAACCGACGATGCTTGACGCCATGTTTTTGAGAATTTCGCCCCGCGATTGATTGCTGCCTTGTCCGGCCGCATGGAACAGCCGCGACGCGCCCAACCGCTTGACGCCGCCGATTTGCAGATCTTCGCCGCGCAATATCATGATTTCGGTCGAGCCGCCGCCAAGATTGAGCGCAAGCGAATACGCGCCGGGCTGCTGCTTGAGCCATGGCAAAAGCGCCTGATAGACGAAACGGCTTTCTTCCACAGCGTCCAAAACCACCAACTCCAGATCGGAATAGTGGCGGATGCGATCAACCAGAATCTCCCGGTTGTCCGCTTCGCGCACGGCCGACGACGCGACGGCGCGGCGGCTGGTTACGCCGTAATCGTCAAGCAAACGGAGAAAATTGTTCAAAATGCCGCAAATGGAATGAATCGTTTCCGGCAGGATATGGCCGTGGCGAAACGTGTCCGCGCCGGTGGAAATGGGATGGCTCAACTCTTCGATGACGCGAAGAGGCTGTTCCGGGACATGCTCGGAAATATTCATGCGGACAGCGGTGGAACCGATGTCAATTGCCCCGAGCAGCATAGGTCCGGTCCGCGCCGCGACGCGGCGCGTGGTTATCCTGCCTGAACGGCGGGTCGGGGCAGGGGCGTGATGTTCCCGCTCTTCCATTGACATGCGTCGCCTCCCGCTGTCATACCGTTTCCAGCGGCATGAATATATCCAGAAGCACCACCATCAAATCATAGCCCGCGTGAGCGCCCGCCGCCACTCCAAACCCCCGTTCGATATACAGAAAAGCGAAATATATGCCCGCCGCCACCCGAAACGCAAAAACCGGCAGGAGCGGCTTCGCATCGGCCAGACTGTATACAGCCTCCGGTCCGCCCGGCAGGTGGTGGGACGCGGCGAAAACAAGCGCTTGCGCAACTGCCGCGACAACATATTTCAAACCGCCGCGAATGCCCAGCACCCGTCCCAGGAAAAACACCAGTATCCCCATCAGGAGAAGGCGAAAAAAGAATTCCTCATACACGCCCGCGCCGCAACTGAGGATCAAGTCGGCCTGCCACGACAACCCGGCGTCGCCGGACACAGCCGAAATCATCGACAGCGGAATTGAATCAACCAGCTTCATGACCAAACGCGACAGCATGAACACCGGCAGCGCCAAGAGCAGGCTTTCGATAATCATCAGGAACCATGTGTACAGCGGCGGCCAGCGCCATGGCTTTCCCGACAGCGCATGTTTCGCCAAGAACACGATAATGACCAGAATGAACGAGAGCAGCGGCCCGGCCATGCCGAGGCGCCCCAACCCGTCGGCAATGGCGATATCGACCGCGTTCGCCCAGCCAAGGCCTTCGAACGTGTTGAGCCACCACAACCCGGCGTGGTAGACGATAAACAGCGGCAAGGCAAACAGAAAACAGGTCAACGGCGCCGAACTGTTTACAAGATATGTTTGGTATACGCCTTTTCCGCCCTCTTCCCCCAGTTCCAACGACGCCATCACCGAAACCCCTGATTAACAAGTGCCAGGCAATAATGAACAATGACGGAAAATTCCCGAGGCCTTAATTTTTCGCCTTTGCGTAGGAGTCCTTCAGGCCGACCGTGCGGTTGAAGACCGGCTTTCCCGGTTCGCCGTCCGGGTCGGCGACAAAATAGCCGAGTCGCTCGAACTGGAACCGTTCGCCCGCTTTCGCTTCGGCAAGCATCGGTTCAAGCATGCAGCCCGAACGCACCTCCATGCTGGTCCCGGACATGTTGTCAAGCCAGACGCCGCCTTCGGGCGGGGTCGCGGGATCGTCCATCGGGAACATGTGGTCATACAACCGCACTTCCGAGGGAACCGTATGCCGGGCGGACACCCAGTGAAGCGTCGACTTGACCTTGCGCCCGTCGGGCGCGTCGCCGCCGCGCGTTTCCGGATCATACGTGCAGCGCAGTTCGACGACGTCGCCGTTCGCGTTTTTCACCACTTCGGTGCAGGTGATGAAATACGCATACCGCAGCCTGACCTCGCGGCCCGGCGACAGCCGGAAGAATTTTTTCGGCGGGTCTTCCATAAAATCGTCGCGTTCAATATACAATTCCCGCGAGAAGGGCACCTTTCGCGTACCCGCGGTTTCGTCTTCCGGATTGTTCACCGCGTCCAGCCATTCCTCATCGCACTCGGGATAGTTCGTTATCACCACCTTGAGCGGATCCAGAACCGCCATGGCGCGCCGCGCCGTTTTGTTCAGGTCTTCGCGTATGCATGCCTCGAGAAGGCGAATGTCGACGCGGGAATTCGTCTTGGCAAGACCGACCCGGGCGCAAAAATCGCGAATCGCCTCCGGCGTATACCCGCGCCGACGCATGCCCGAAATCGTCGGCATGCGCGGATCGTCCCAGCCCGCCACACGCTTTTCGTTGACCAACTGGATAAGCCAGCGCTTGGACAAAATGGTGTTGGTCAGGTTGAGCCGGGCAAACTCGATCTGCCGCGATTTGAACACCGGCAGATTTTCAATAACCCAATCGTACAGCGGGCGGTGATTCTCGAACTCAAGGGAACAGCACGAATGGGTGATGCCTTCCAGAGCGTCCGACAGCGGATGGGCGAAATCGTACATGGGATAAATGCACCACGCGTCCCCGGTGCGGATGTGATGCGCCTTGATGACGCGGTAAATGACCGGATCGCGCATGTTCAAATTCGGGTGCGCCATATCTATTTTCGCGCGGAGCACGTGCTCGCCCTCGGCGAATTCGCCGGCGCGCATGCGGCGGAACAGGTCGAGGTTTTCCTCCGCCGTCCGGTCGCGGTACGGAGAGTTCTCGCCGGGCGGGGTGATGCCCCGTTCCTTCGCGCCGAGCGTGCCGCGCTTTTGGCGGATTTCTTCCGACGTCTGGCTGTCGACGTACGCTTTTCCGTCCTGGATCAGCATTTCGGCGTATTCATACAGTTGTTCGAAATAATCGGACGCGAAATACAGCCTGTCTTCCCAATCAATGCCAAGCCATTTCAAATCGGCCAGAATGGAATCGACGTATTCGGCATCTTCCTTTGCCGGGTTGGTGTCGTCAAAGCGCATATTGAACTTGCCGTTGTACGATGCGGCCAGTCCGTAATTGGTCAGTGCGGCTTTGCAATGGCCGATATGCATATACCCGTTCGGTTCGGGCGGGAAACGGGTATGGACGTGATCGAACCGGCCGTTTTTCAAATCCTCGTTGATGAACTCCCTGATGAAATCCGTGGAGGGAGCGGCTTCCGTACTCATGTTCTTCCTTCTCTTTTTGATGGGTCGACCGGATTTTTTCGCATACCACTTTCGTATGACAGCGCACCTGATTGTAACAATAAACCGCACCGGCGATATAAAAAAAGACGGCTCCGCGGGAAAAGCATGAAAACACCGCTCCCGCGCCCCGCGCCGCAAAAGCGACAGGCTTTCCTTCTTGTGAAAGGAAAGCCCGTTTTCGCATGAGAGGCCGTATGACGGTACCGCGAGTCAGTCGCGATACGGCTCGTTTCCTTCTTCGCCCGGGGAGAGGGCGGCCGGTTCCTCCATGGCCGGTTCTTCCTCCGCCGGTTCTTCCTTCTTTTCCGGCAGGAGCGCCGGGTCCGGTTGCGAATCGAAGTAAATATGATCGTCCTTCAACTTCACCGTCACCATGGTGCCGGGCGTTATCGCGCCGGAAAGGATTTCCTCGGCAATCGGATCCTCAACCATGCGGCTGATGGTGCGCCGAAGCGGACGCGCGCCAAAGTCCTGGTTGTAGCCCTTGTCGATCAGGTGGCGCCGCGCGTCGGCATCGAGTTCGAGTCCGATGAACTGTTCGTTCAGGCGCTTGCGCAAGCCGGATATCTCGATATCGATAATCTTGTCCATATCGTCGATATTCAGATATTTGAATGTAATGATTTCATCGAGACGGTTGATGAACTCGGGACGAAATTCGCGTTCGACCGCGTCGTTCAGGCTCTTTTTCAACCGCTCGTGATCCGACTCCCCGGTCTTTCTCGAAAATCCGAGCGAACCCTGCTTCTTGATCAAATCAGCGCCCACGTTCGACGTCATGATAAGAATCGTATTGCGGAAATCGACCTTCCTGCCGTACGAATCGGTGACCTTGCCCTCTTCCATAATCTGGAGGAGGATGTTGAAAATGTCGTGGTGCGCCTTTTCCAGCTCGTCCAGAAGCAATACGGAATACGGACGGCGGCGGACCTTTTCCGTCAACTGGCCGCCCTCCTCGAAGCCGACGTATCCGGGAGGCGCGCCGACGAGACGGCTGACCGCGTGCTTCTCCATGTACTCCGACATGTCGATCTGGATAAGCGCGTCCTCCTCGCCGAACATGAACTCGGCCAGGGCGCGCGCAAGCAGCGTCTTGCCGACGCCCGTCGGACCAAGGAAGAGGAACGTGCCCATCGGACGGCGCGGATCCTTGAGTCCGGCGCGGCTGCGCCGCACCGCGCGGGCGATTGCGCCAATGGCGTCGTCCTGGCTGATGACCCGCTTGTGCAGCTCTTCCTCTATTTTAAGCATCCGCTCCTGCTCTTTCGCTTCAAGCTTGTAGAGCGGAATGCCGGTCATGGAAGAGACGACCTCGGTGACGACGTCGCCGCCGACAACGCCTCTGGCCTGGTGGGTCTTTTCCTTCCACGCCTCCTTGATTTCCTTGATTTCCTTCTTCAACGAATCCGCCTGATCGCGGACGCGGGCCGCGCGCTCGAAATCCTGCGCGGTGACCGCTTCCTTCTTTTCCCGCTCGAGATTTTCGACTTCCTTTTCCTTGTCCTTCAAATCCGGCGGACGGGTCATGGAAGACAAACGAACCCTGGAACCCGCCTCGTCAATCACGTCGATAGCCTTGTCCGGCAGGAAACGCCCGGAAATATAGCGCTCCGACAGCTTGACCGCCTCCTCAATCGCCTCGTCGGTGATTCTGACCCGGTGGTGCGCCTCGTACCTGTCCCGAAGCCCCTTCAGAATCGAAATCGTTTCCGGCGCGCTCGGCGGGTTGACGATAATGGACTGGAAGCGCCGTTCCAGCGCCGTGTCTTTTTCGACATATTTGCGGTACTCGTCCAGCGTGGTCGCGCCGATGCACTGCACCTCGCCGCGAGCGAGCGCGGGCTTCAGCACATTGGACGCGTCGATGGAGCCTTCCGCGCCGCCCGCGCCCACAAGCGTGTGCAGTTCGTCAATAAACAGAATGACGTTCCTGGCGCGGCGGACTTCGCTCATCACCGCCTTGATGCGCTCCTCGAACTGGCCGCGGTATTTGGTGCCGGCGACCATCATGGCGAGATCGAGCACGATGACGCGCTTGTTCAGGAGAAGCTCCGGAACATTGCCGTTGACGATGTCCTGCGCCAGGCCTTCGACAATGGCGGTTTTTCCGACGCCGGCTTCGCCCAGAAGCACCGGGTTGTTTTTGGTGCGGCGGGAAAGGATTTGCAGCACGCGCTGAATTTCCTTCGCGCGGCCGATAACCGGATCCAGTCCGTTTTCGCGGGCAAGCTGGGTCAGGTCGCGGCCAAACGAATCAAGCGCGGGGGTCGCGTTGTCGGCCGTCGGCTGGGCCGCTTCGCCCGCATGTCCGCCCGGCGCGTCCTGCGCAACGTCCGCGCCCAACAGCTCCATCAATTCCGCCCTGACGTCTTCAAGCTTGACGCCAAGGTTCAGAAGCACCTGCGCCGCCATGCCGTCCTGTTCGCGCAGCACGCCCAGCAGCAGATGCTCGGTGCCTATATAGTTATGCTCAAGGTTCCGCGCTTCCTCCATGGCAAGCTCAAGCACTTTTTTCGCCTTGGGCGTAAACGGAAGGCTGGACGAGGCGGAAATCGTCTCGCCCGGCGACGACACGTACTTTTCGACCTCGAGACGGATTTTTTCCAAATCCACGCCGAGATTTTCCAATACGTTGGCCGCCACACCGGATCCTTCCTTCACCAGCCCAAGCAAAATATGCTCGGTGCCGATAAACTCGTGCCCGAGCCGCTCCGCCTCCTGGCGGGCGAGGTTAATCACCTTGCGGGCCCTGTCGGTGAATTTCTCCAGCATAAATCAAACTCCTATCTTTCCAGTACTGACAATGCCGAAACGGCGCGCGCTCCAAAAAGACGGAGCGGTTGCGCTGGCGTTAAGAAATAAATACGACTCTCATTGATGTATCGCCCGCCCGTCTCCATCCCTCGGAACGCGAAGGCCGGCCCCCCGGACGCAAAGCGCCCGATTATACCGATTACGCCGCCCCTTGTCGAGAGGAGGGAAGGCGGAATCACCGCAACCAATTGCAATGCATCATCATCGTCTCCGCCTCCGGCTCGAACCCAAGCGCGCGGTACAAGTTGAGAGCGGGTTGGTTGTCGCCGTACACATGCAGTTCAACCTTGTCCGCTCCCAGCCCCGAAAGGTGATGCATCATATGGGAAACATTGACGGTTGCGTAGCCTTTGCCCCGCATGTCGGAAGGTGTGTTAACGCCGAATACGCTGAAAATAATCGTTCCTTCCCGACGGCTTTCCCCTTCCATCAGACCGAAAATGGCGCGCGACAGAAGCCGGCCGTCGTCTTGCACCAAATCATGATCCCATAATTCGCGGCCGCGAAACACCCGATCAAGCCAGGTGCGCTCGCTACGCCTGGCAATATAAAAACGGGCCCGCCCGGGAAGCGGGCGCGGCGCCGCCTTCGGACCCGCCACGTCGGCCCGCATGACAAAGCTTTTTCGCGCCGGCTCGAATCCGGCTCTCCTGAACAGCCTGTACAACGGCTCGTCCCGGACAAACACGCCCGAACGCTCGGACCCGTCGGCAAGCACGTTGAACGCATAGCCAAACGGCCATGCGCCCAGCGCGTCTATAAACTCGGGGCGCATGGGGGCATTCCTGAACGACGCCATCGCTCCGGCCAAAAGCGCCGTGCCCAATCCCCGGTTGCGATACCGTTCGTCCACCAGGATCGCTTCAATCGTTCCCGCCCTTGGATACCCGCTCTCGTCCACCACCGCCATATGGGCGAATCCGGCCAAAACGTCGTCCTCCCGCGCCTCCAGAATAACGCCGTACGGCGTGCCTTTTTCGGCAAGCCGCCTTGCCAGCAGTTCTCCCGTCCAGGGGAAAAACGCATGGCGCGATTGCGCGTTCCGGTTCCACAAGTCCGCGATTTCCCCGAGCGACTCCGGATCGTATCCTTTTGCCCACACCCCCACCGACTGATTCATGTTGATTTATGCCGCTCCTTGTTCCCATATATGCGAGTATATGCGAGAATGGGCAAAATTGTATTGAATACAGTCTATCCGCAAAGTATCATTCACGGCAAGGGTATGATTGATTTTTCTCCCCGATAAAAGGCGACGCATGTCATTCAGAAAGCTGATTCTGTCCTGCACCGTCCTTCCGCTTGTGCTTTTTTGCACATTTTTCGTCATATTCAGAGGCTGGTCCGATCTGAAGCGGGCCGAAAAGGATTATGAAAAAATGCTGCTGCAAAACGTCAACTTGCAGCGCCATATCATGTTGTCGTACTTTAGCTATATAGAAGAAATAGCCGACAGCATCAAAAGCGGCCTCGGCCACGAACTCGAACAGGACGATCTGGACCAATTGACCAGGGACGACATCGAACGCTTCCTTGTCCAATATACAGAAAAACGGACCGAACTGCACGCCGTCAGCCTTGCCATGGAACCGAACTGGCGAAACGGCGAAACGCCGGCACTGTATTTCTATGGCGAAAAAGAGGGAACAGACGGGCAGTCGCCGGCTGTTCGCGTTTTCGATCGATCAAGCGACGACTTCCGTTCGGAACGCTGGTACGCCGCCACCAGGCAATTGAACCGGCCGCGTTGGGAACCGCCGTACGAATACGACAGGCCCGGGAACTGGTTGTTTACCTACGTCATGCCGATAAAGATTGACGGCAAGTTCAAGGGGGTGCTTGCTTTCGACACGCAGGTCTCGGCATTCATGGATATCCTCAATACGTCCGCCGAGTATTTGGGCGACGGCGTTTTTTGCGCCGTGCTGGACGAATTCGGGAGCATCATCATCCATCCCGACCTGCAAGTCGTCGCCCGATCCCCTTCATTGGCGGAATGGCTGGACGACGACACGGGCGAGGCGGAACGCGGCCGCGCCGAATGGCTGATCGCCAACCGGCGGGAAGGCATTTTCAAGGCGGACATGACGCACGACGACATATCGCAACCGTACCGCATAGTTCTCGCCCCGCTTGCCACCAAGGATAAGTTGTACATGGCCGTCTTTTTGCCGGAAAGCACGGTCATGGACCCGATACGCGCGGTCTTTTATCAGGGTCTTCTCATCATTTTTCTCGGCGCGACGGTTACCGCCGTCATTACGGCGTTTTTGGTCGGCAGAATCCTCGCCTCGTTCCATGAAGTGGTGCAAACGGCGGAACGCATAGGCCAGGGCGATTATTCGCCCGTCCACGGCTCTTCGAAAATACGCGATTTTCGCGTCTTGCAAGACACGTTCAACCGGATGAACGCCGCGGTTCAACAACGCGCCGACGCCATGGCGGAAATGGTGCAAAAGCTGGACCGGGTGCTGCGGCAGGTCGCCATATCCTCCCAGGAACTTGCACAGGTCGCGGGACATGTCAGCCAGCACAGCCAGGAACTCTCCTCCGGCGCGGTCGAACAGGATTCCGTCTTCGGCGACATCGCCGGCATGGCCCAGAGGCTGAAAACCCACGCCGACTCCAATCGCGAACTCGCGCTCAAAACAAACAGCATGTTTCTCGACGTCGAACAAATGGCGATTGCCGGCAACGCCGAAATGCGCGATTTGTTTTCCGCCATGACGGCGATTTCGGAAGGTTCGCGGACTATCACCGAAGCGCTCAAATCCATCGACACGATAGCATTTCAAACCAATATTCTCGCCCTGAACGCGGCGGTCGAAGCCGCGCGGGCGGGGAGCCACGGCAGGGGATTCAGCGTCGTGGCCAGTGAAGTCAGGCTGCTTGCCAACCGCAGTGCGCGCTCCGTCGATTCGACCTCGGCCATATTGAACGACTCCGAAGTCAAGATCGGCCACGGAGTCGAACTTGGCGAAAGGACGTCGGCCTCGCTTTCGACCATCGAAAACACCGCCATCGCCGCCGCCGTTCTGATGGGAAAGGTGACGGAACAGGCGACGGATCAGTCGAAAATCATCAATGAAATCGCATCCGGACTGGAACAGGTGGAGAGCATAGCCAAACGAAACGTCAACAACGCATCCGCCAACGCGGCGGTTGCCGAACAACTTCTGTCCCTGGCCAACAACCTGAACGGCATGCTCGGAACAACCGCCATGACGGCGGAAAACGACCGCGCCCCACACCTCGACCGCACCCGATAAGAAGGCAATGCGCCCGAAAGAATGATTTTTCTCTCGTAACCTCCGGCCGAACCGGCATAATTATCCCGAATTTCAATGACAGGCGTTTTCCCGGAAAGGATGTATGAAGACAGCAGCATTGATCCCTGCCTACAAGGAGGAAAAGCATATAGCAATGGTCGTGGCCGAAACCGGACGGTATGTGCCGCATGTTTTGGTCGTTGACGACGGGTCACTGGACCGGACGGGCGAATTGGCCGCTTCGGCCGGGGCGGAAGTGCTCGCGAACGGGCGCAATCAGGGCAAGGGCGCGTCCATGATAACCGGGCTGGACCATCTGTTCGCCCATGGGTTCGACGCCGTCGTCTGCCTCGATGCCGACGGCCAACACGTGCCGGCCGAGATTCCCCGATTTATCGAAGCGGGCGAAAATGCCGATCTGGTCGTCGGCAACCGCATGGCCGACGTGAAAACCATGCCGTTCGCCCGCCTGTGGACGAATCGCGTCACCAGCTGGATTCTGAGCGGGCTGGCCGGAGTGAACGTTCCCGACACGCAATGCGGGTATCGGCTGGTCAGGCGGGAGGCGTGGGAACAGATAACCATCGCCGCCCGGAATTACGACTTCGAGGGCGAAATGATTGTCGCCATGGGCAGGAATGGATTCCGCGTCGTCTCCGTGCCGGTCAGCACGGTGTACGGCGACGAAATCAGTTCAATCCATCCGGTGAGGGATACGCTCCGGTTTTTTGCAATGGTTTGGCGCTTGTGGCGGACCGGACAGCGGCGTTTTTGATGGAGAATACGCACGGTGGAATTTGTCGATGAAACAAAGGTAACGGTGCGCTCGGGCCGCGGCGGCAACGGGTCGGTCGCGTTCAGGCGCGAGCGCAATGTGCCGCTGGGCGGCCCCACCGGCGGCGACGGCGGCGACGGC
>DAIPJX010000031.1:0-14288 GCA_036770065.1 Planctomycetota bacterium | reverse complement strand
CCACCGGCGGCGACGGCGGCGACGGCGGCTCGGTTCTTTTCGTGTCGAACGAAAACGCCGACACATTGCTCCCGCTCGCCCGCACCCAACTCTACGCCGCCGCCTCGGGCGAACCGGGAAAAGGCAACAACCGGCACGGCGCATCGGGCGAAAATGTCGTCGTTCCCGTTCCGGTCGGCACGGTTTTTTATGAAAACGGCCAGATGGTCGCCGACCTCGACACGCACGGCGTCGAATGGCTGGCCGTGCGGGGCGGCCGGGGCGGCAAGGGCAATTCCTCCTTCGCCACCTCGACCAACCGTTCGCCGCGCGAGTTCACCTATGGCGAAGAGGGCGGGGAACGGAAGCTGAGGCTTGAACTGAAGCTGATAGCCGACGTCGGTCTGCTGGGTCTCCCGAACGCGGGCAAAAGCACCACGCTCTCGCGCCTGTCCGCCGCCAAACCGAAAATCGCCGATTACCCCTTCACCACATTGCAGCCGCAGCTCGGCATTGTTTCCGACGGACACGGACACGAACTGGTCATGGCGGATATTCCGGGCATTATCGAAGGAGCGGCCGACGGCGCGGGAATGGGATTGAAATTTTTGCGCCATGTCGAACGATGCCATTTTCTCCTGCATGTGGTTGATTTGCAGCCGTTGGACGGAAGCTCGCCGGCGGACAACTACCGCACCATCAATCAGGAGTTGGCGTCGTTCTCCCCGACTCTCGCCGCGAAACCGCAATTGGTGGTCGGCAACAAAATGGACCTGACCGGCGCGGACGAGGCGCTTTCAGCCTTTTCCGGGGCTATTGGCAAGCCGGTCATGGGCATTTCCGCCGCCGCCGGCCCGGGATTGAGGGAAATGGTCGTCGCCATGTTCGCCTTGCGGGACGAAACCCGCGCGTTCGAACGCCTGGCGCGTTCCGAAGCCGGCGCGCCGGACGGACGGGAAGAGGATGCCGGGGATTGAGTTTTCGGGCGGGATCGGCGATAATCGCGGAATACGATTACAGGCGGTTGCGTACCGCGTTGATTCGGGGAACGCGTCATGAACATGCTCAGGGAATTTTTTAATTATTTCATTTCGGTGATGATGGGTCGCCGGGATTCCCTGACCGCATTTCTCGAACCGTTGACCATGGGCGAGCGGTATTTGCGCTGGGGCACGGAAACGCGCGATATTCGCGATTTCCGTTCAGGCATGGATCACCTGCACCTGTGCCATGACCGGGATGCGCCCATGGCGAGTCTCCTCATCCGCAAGTACAACTGCATCGGCGACATCACCAGCGCGGCCATTGAAACGCTTCTGATGCGGCACAACCGGGTGATCGAAAACGCGGTCAAGACGGAGAACAATTACCGCGAAGAACTGGATTTGTTGATTCGCAAAGTTTCCGAAGGCAAGGACTATATTCGCAAACTGCAGGAGGAAGGCAGTCTCATCAAGGCGAAAACGGAAGAGTCCCGCGTCACGGAGCTGGAAAGCAATATCGCCCACGTACGCGAAATGCTGGCATCGGGCGAAGGCAGGACGCAAGTTTTTGAAAGCTACGATGAAATAACCTCGGACGCGATGCGCTTTTTCCGGGAATTGGACCATGCGGGCGCCATGGTGATGGCGAACGGGCTTTTGGGCGCGAGCGGCTCCGAGACATTGTCGACCCAGCTCAAAAACAAACTCGATTATCTCCGGGAAAGAATGGAGAAAATCAATCCGATCCACTCGGAAAAACGCGATGCGGACACGGACAAACCCAAACCGGCGGGAGCAAGGAGCAACTGATGCGGATTATCGCCGGAACCTGCCGCCGGATTGAACTGGAGGTGGCGGAGGAATCGACGACCCGGCCTTTTCTGGAAATGGCGCGCGGAGCATTGTTCAACGCTTTGGGCGATCTGGTCGTTGATGCGGATGCGCTCGATTTGTATGCGGGTTCGGGTGCGCTTGGACTGGAGGCGCTGAGCCGGGGCGCGGCGTCGTGTCTCTTCGTCGAGCGCGACCGCGCCGCATTTCTTGCGCTTCAGCGCAATGTGGCAAAATGCCGCATGAGCCATGCGGCGGTCTGCCGTTGTTCCGACGTGGCGACCGCGCTTTCGGGGCTGGACAAGTCGTTCGGGTTGATTTTTGTCGACCCGCCGTTCCCCGAACTGAAAGAATGGCGTATCGGCGGCGCGGCCGAAAACGTGATGGCGGGAATCGCCCGCTCGCTCGCGCCGGACGGAGTTATGGTTTTTCGGCTGGAAGACGGCAAGGCGACGCCGCCGGACTGGCCCGATTTGCGGTTGGACAGCGAACGCCGTTACGGCAGAAGCCGGGTGTGCCGGTACAGCCGGATTGGGTGACCGCCGGCGACAGGGAGAAATGATGCCCACATCAACGCGCCTCAGCTATCGGGAACGCGACCCGGCCGTGACCGGAACGCTACCTGGATATCAGGAAGTCGCGCTCACGGTCAACGCGTATCTCGCGGCGGAAAAACACGCCGCCGAAGGCGGCGTCCAGGCAATCCAGGACAGGGAGCAGCATCTTCGCTCGATCCAGAACAAGTATTGGCGCGTTTTTTTTTCCACGCTCTCGACCGATTTGACCCGTCGACGCAATGTGCTTGAATTCACCGATGACGAACGCCTTCTCATGGATCTGGGACTCGTCGACGTGCGAATGCTCGGAGATGACGGCCCCGCGACAGTACGCGAGCTTATGGAAGAGTTGAACACGGCCGGGAACTCGACCTGCTATTATCTGACGGAATGGCTCATCCATCGAAACCAACAGTTGCAACTGGAAAACGAACTGTCCAGCGACGACGAACCGGAGACTGATTACGCATCGCAACTCCGCGAAGTGCGGCACCGGGTATTGTCGCGCCTTAGCAATCTGTTTCGCGGTTTGCCGGGCATTCCGCTGGAACTGTCCGATGCGATGCGTTCGGGCGATTTGGACAACGCGGTTCTCCACGCGGGCATCGTCGCTTCGCGCGAGCCGATCCGCCGGGTGCTGATCCGACGCCGAAATTTGTGGAATTTGCGCGAACAGGTTCTCGCAAAGGCCCGCGCCCGCGTCAGCAACGCCGAGACGCTTCGGCTTCTCGAACTCCTGAACGATATTTACGCGCGCGACTGGCGCGAACGGTATGAAACATTCCGGACCGAAGAATCCTTTTCCGAACCGGACGAACATTCGGGACAGGCCGATGTTTCCGTTTCGGTGAATAATCCGAACCTTGAAATCCTCATGTCGGAAGCGCGGGAAATCCGTATGCGCCTGTCGCTGTTGGCGGCAATCGACGATCGCCGTCTCGAACCGGTCATGACCGCAAAAGGACTGCGTCTCAACAAAACCATGCTGGCCGAATTTTTGCCGCTATGCCAAACGTTCGACCGGGCGCTTATGGAGTTGCCGCCCATCGTCATTGTGCCCGGCGCCGGACGCGGGTTTTATGCGTGGGAGACCGGGTGCGTCTTTTTATCCGTCAGGCCGCTGGTGGGAGCCGACGATTCGATCGCCACGTCGTTTGCCTGGTTGCGCATGCTTGACGATCGCATGAACCGGGGAGGCGGACTTCGACTCGCGTATGAAAAACAATTTCCCGGCGCTGTTTTTTCAAACGACTTTCCCGCCGATTACCGCGCCTGGCTCACCCGTTTGACCAAGGGCGACATCTCGGCGTTGAATCAGGAAAAACGCGCCTTTTTCCGCGATTATATCGGTCCTGAAATCAACGGCCCGATTCTTCCGCCCAACCTGCGCAATATAGGACCGCAAACCATGGTCGCCATTTGCCGGCGCATGGAAAAACAACTGACCTCCGACGACACCGACGTCAATATTCATCGTCGCCTGGCCTCGCTCTATTGGAAACAGGAAAATTACGAGGCGGCGGGCGTACAGTTCAATGTCGCCATGCAGCTTGCGCCGAATGACGGCGAGACGCTGTTCGTCACCGGAATGTTCATGCGCGCGAGCGGCGACAACGACGCGGCCCGGGATTGCTTCAAGTTCGGCGCCAAACGCGCGGCAAATTCGTTGTGGGGCATTTATTGCCAGGATGCGCTGGCGAACCTGTTATAAACCCGGTATCGGAGTTGCGCATGGATGTTGTGTGGGCGGCGGAAACGGCGGGCGACGGCGGCGGAAGCGGGTATTGGCAGCTCGCCATGGTGCTGCTTGCCATAGGGCTTCTGACCGCATTCGGACGCTGGCGGAAATCCCGCGCGCCGAACGCGGGATTTGCCAAGGTCAAGGAACTGCGCGACCGCGACAGGGAACCGCACCGCCATCGCGACGCCGCCGATCAGGCCATTGTCGAAATGCTCGAGATGAGCCGCACCCTGAACGCGCAAATCGACACCAAAATCCGCATTCTGAACCGGCTGGTGAAAGACGCCGAAGACAAAACGGCCGCATTGCGAAAACTGCTGTCCGAGACCGGCGCTTGTATGGAAAAATCCGAACCCCGGCCCGAAAACGCGCACCCCCGCGCCGCGAACGACAACGGGTATCAAAGCGACTTGCATGAGCGCATTCATAGACTGCGCGAACAAGGGAAAACGACGGTGGAAATCGCCAAGGCGACCAACCTGTCCACGACCGAGGTCAATTTCGTCCTCAGTCGCATTGGGATCGATCGGAACGACGAATCGTAAAGGCGCGCCATTTGTTTGGAAAAGGATTGACGTGGAAGAGGATGGGACACCGATCAATGCATTCGGCGTACAAGAGCCGGACGGCGTTCGCATCCGTTCGCGGGTTGGCATCGGCCGCCGCTCCCAATGGTTCGAAGCCGAACAGACCCGATTGACCCGAATCGTGGCGGTGAAATATCTCAACCCGTTTCTCGCGACCAGCGACAACTTTCGCCAGACGTTTCTCGATGCGGGTCGCGGCGCGGCGTCCATCGTTCATCCCTGCGCGATTCCCATCATCAATGTTTTTTCAAAGGAAAACTGCATCGCCACCCAATGGTGCGCCGAAACGCCGCTGTCCAAAATGGAAAAAAAACTCGATCCGGTGCAGACGCTCAGGTTGGGCGATTCCGTCCTCGACTGTCTGGCGCTCCTCCACGCCACCGGGCGTTGCCACGGAAATTTGTCGCCGGGCAATATTTTCATCAATGAAAACGGAAGAATATGGATCGGCGATTTTTTCCAGCCGCCCGTCATGTCGGACGGCGGACACATATTCATGGGCGATCAGCGGTTCATCGCTCCCGAACTGCTGGACGGCAACGCGGCGGCGAATTGGTTGTGCGACATATTCAGCCTCGGCCGCTTGCTGGAATATGTCGAAGACGAAGTTTCCCGCGCCGATGAATTGAACGGCTTGATCCGGTCGATGCTTGCGATTGAACCGGCGGAGCGGGGCGGAAGTTCGATGGAGGTCCATCAGGCGTTGAAAGAGGTGCGCAGGATGGAAGAAGTCCGGCGCGGTCTCGAAACAATGACGAACCGCCGGGGAAAACGAATGTACCGGCGCATTCCCGCCGAATTTGAAGTGTCGCTGCGCAAACGGTCCGCGTCGCCGTTGGAAACGCAGACCATTCTTATGAAGACCCGGGACATCGGCGAAAGCGGCGTGTTTGTCGAGACGGACGATCCGCTCATCGTTGTCGGCTCGATTGTCGAACTTGATTTCACCCTGAAAGGAATTGAAGGCAATGTCCATGCGTTCGGCATTGTCCGTTGGATGTCGTCCTCGCCCCTGCCGTGCGGAGTGGGCGTGCAGTTTGTGGAAGTTGATCAGGCGGGACTGGCGAGACTCAGGCAATTTCTGGTCGAAAAGGAAAAAGAATGATCGAGTTGGAATCCGACGAAGATCTGGTTCGCGCATTTCCGATCATGCGTCAACTGCGCCCGCACCTGACGGAACAAACTTTTATTCAGCGCGTCCGCGACGGGAAAATTGCGGAAAACTATCGCTTGTTCGCCCTGGAGAATGATGGCGCGCTCGTCGCTCTCTGCGGCGTACAGGATATCGTTACCCTGTACTATACCGACACGTTGTGGGTTTCCGAACTGATCACGGATGAAGGCAGTCGTTCAAAAGGCCTTGGCGGGCAAATGCTGGAAGAGGTGGAAGAGTGGGCGAAGCGAAACGGGTATCGGCAACTCGCCCTCTCTTCAGGCGTGCAGCGCAAAGACGCTCATCGGTTTTACACCGACAAGATGGGGTTTTCCCTCTTCGGCTACGAGTTCAGAAAGTCATTATAACGAAATGCGCGCTTCCTCCGCCGTATCCGTCGATTCGGATATGGGCGGGGCGGGCGGCGTTGCCGGTTCAAACAGCGCTTTTTCCAGTTCCACCGGGACCGGCGCATTGGCGACGATTTTTTTCCTGACTATTTCCGGCTTGCGTTTTTTCTTCGCCGCTTTTTCCGTGACGAAATTCACCGTCACATAGCTGTCCTTGTCCTCGCAGTACGGACAGGCAAGCCCTATCGCTTCCATGCGCGGAACGCCTGTGACGGAAGGGTCCAATCGCGGCAGGTCGAGAAGGAGGGCGATATCGCCGGTTCCGATCCGTTGTTCGCGTTCGCGGGCATCGCCCTCCTCCCCGCTCACATCAAAGACGGCCGCGTCGCCCGTCGCCGCAATCCAGGTCCCGCACCCGTCGCACAACACATTGTCGCGAACAAAATTGCGGCAGGCCATGATCGGAACGCCTATGATAATCCCCGCTTCAATGAGCCATATCGCATAATAGGCGATGGCGGGCAACGTTCCGCTGCCCTTGCCGATCGTCCACATTGGATTTTCGGCAAGAAAATTCATGAGATGCCAAAAATACCGGGGATGGAGAATATGGTCGAAATAGACGGAAAAATCAAAATCGGCCAGCGTCCATACATAGCTTGCCCACGACAAAAACAGCGTGGCGAAACCGCCAATGCCGCCAATCAGCGAGGCCGCGCCAAGGCTGGTGATTTTTTTGACGCGGATCATCTTCTTCCCGACGAATCCGGTTGCGGCCGCTACGCCATAGGCGAGAAGCATGTTCAAATAAATAAGCGGCGAATAATGATCCGCCGGGCCGTATATCAATGACAGGAACGCCGCCGCCGCCACTGTGCAAATAATCGCGACGACAACCGAACCCGCGGTATAATATTTTGTCTCCGCCGTCGGCAACCCGACAGCCGCCTGTGCATTCTCAGCGCTCATCATTCTCCCCTACCCGAAACGACCCACATGGAATGGCAAGTAATCTTGCAAGAAAAATATAAACGGTGATATATAGCAGAAAGGGAGAATATCCGCAACCGGAAATTTAGCCGGATCACGGCCGGATCGGTTGCAGCAGGCGCATGGCCGCCCGTCCGAGGCGGCGCATAAACAAGCCGTTTATCGCGCCTTCGCCCAGTTTCGGCGCAATAATCCGCGCAAACGAAGAGCCGACCGCGCCGACCGCCGTCTCGCCGAACATTGAAGCCGCTTCGTCGCCCAATATTTCGCCCGCCATGGTGGAGGCGTCTTCCGCGACGCCCGCGATAAACGCGTTCCGGATCGATCTGGAAAGCAGGACAACCGATCCTGTTTTTCCCGTCCTGACATTGTACAAAACGCACAAGTCGCGAATCATCCGAAACGAAATGCCAAGAATTAAAACCGCGTCGAGAAACGGCAACGGCGACGCCATGACGCACCCCGCCGCCTTCAACGACCACGAGGCGACGCGTTTTTCCGCGGCCCTGTCTATTTTCGCCTGATACAACGAAGAGAAATCCGCCAGCCAGCTTTGACTGTCCGTGGTCTTGCCGAGCAGATACTCACGGTCGCGGCGCAACGCGCCGATTTCGTCTTCCGGAATCCCGATTCCCTGAAGAGGCGAATGCTCGCCAAGCGGATACTCGCGCAAGTAATTCTCCAATGTCGTCCGCGCAGCCTGGTAGCGTTCCAGCCCGTCTTTTCGCGTTTTCGCCCTTTGCCGCAATTCTTCGAGCGCCGTGATGTCGACCTGGCTCATGGTTCTGAGCCGCAGCCATGCCCTGGCCAGGCCGACAACGGATCCAAGCACAACCAGACAGCAAAAGCCCAGCGGAATCAATAAAAGATACTGCGCCCACACCGGCAATGTGCCGGCGAGGGCAAGGGCGTTGATCGCCTGGCTGAACAGATAAACGCCAAAAATACCGGCAAGAAACAAGGCGATGGTACAATACCCCCAACGCATCCAGGCCGGAATCGATTTTGGCGGGACGTCGGGAGGGGCCGCTTCCCATGCCCGGGCCGAAGCCGAAGCCGACACAATCTTTTCATCCGCCGCCAACACCGGCTGGATGTCTGGAACATTGGCCACGCACTCGCCGTCGCGATGGCTTGTTTGCGGATGGCTGGTTTTTGTCATTATCGCAACTCCTTGCCGATAACTGTCGACTTTGAGAAAGATTCCCATTGTCGACATGCCGGCTTTGCGGGATTTCTCTTTTTTGAGTATACTGACAGACGTTCGGGAATGAAAGCGCGGAGGGAAGGCATGTCATGAATGTCACCAGACGGCAGATTCGGGAATCGGCGCGGGATTATGCGATTAGGGTGATTCGCGACAATATCGTCGACTGTACGCTTGAACCGGGAAGCCTGGTCAGTGAAAACGAACTTGCCTCTGAAATGGGGGTGTCCCGAACGCCCGTCCGCGAGGCGCTGATCGAACTCAGCAAAAGCGGCATTGTCGAAATCTTCCCCCAGTACGGCAGCATGGTCTCCCGTATCGATTATTCCAAAGTCGAAGAAGCCGGCTTTATGCGACAGGTGCTCGAAATCGCCGTTGTCGAAGATGTCTGTCAAAAAAGGACAAACGCCGACATTCGCGCGCTGGAGGACAATCTGGCGTTGCAGGACCTGTATCTATCGCGGAATGACAACGACAAACTCATGCCCCTGGACAACGAGTTCCACTATCGACTGTTCCGCATTGCCAAAAAAACACTGTGCTATCAGCTCATGACCACGCTCTCCGCCCATCACGACCGTGTGCGCCGCCTCAGTCTCGCGGCGGTAAAGGATATTCGTCTGGTAGGAGAACACCACGAAGTTCTGAAAGCGATTAGAGAGAAAGACGTCGGCCAGGCCGTCCGTATCATGCGCGAACACGTGTCGCGATACCAAATCGACAAGGCCGCCGTCCGTGAACGGTATCCCCAATATCTCGTGTGAATCCGACAACTTCCGGCGCATTCCCGGTAGGAACTTGAACCGGAACGTTCATTGTATATAGTTGTATGGATTAACCGTCGATAGATGCAGTCATTTTGAGGAAATTCGCACATAATGTCCCTGTTGGAACAAACGTTGGCAAGCCTTGCCCCCGGCGTATCGCTTAGCCGCGATCTGCCCGGTTCGTTCAATCCGCGGCACAGTCTTGCCATTTATGTGCTTCCCGTTCCCAACGGCTCGCTCTCCGCCCCCGGCGTTGTTCTGGGAGAAGCGCTCGCCGCAAGGACCGGTCTCGGCTGCACTATGCTTGACGGCATTCCGGAAAAGATCCCGGAAGGCGCCGTCATCGTTGGACTCTACGACGAACTTCATGATCACAACCCCGAACTGCTCGCCGATATTCCGACGCCCGACCAGCCCGGACAATATATTCTTCGTATCGGCAGGCATGCAACCATCGTCTCCCGATCAGTGGAAGGGTTGGCCAACGGCATGCAAACGCTTTCCATGATCGTTCTCCGCCATAACCAGGACACGCTGCCCGGTTCGCTGGTTATCGACAACCCGCTGTGTTGCCATCGCGGCCTGGCCGTTGAAATCCAGGGAGGGGAGCTTGGCATCAATCTCCTGATGCAAATCCTTTCCTTTGCGGCGACGTTCAAGGCAAACCAGCTTCAACTGATACTGAACGACTCCTATCAGCCCGACCGGGAAATCCCTGGACTGGAATCGTTCACCGAATCATGCCGTTCGTACGGAATAGGCGTGGAAATCCGCGTTCCCTGGCTCGCCCGCGTACTCTCGGGCGCAATTCCGATGCGGGAAGCGTGGGCACGACTCAGGCAATGCGCCGAACGCTTCGATGCGGGCAGCGTCGCATTCGACGATCCGTTGCCGGCAAATGCGACGGACACGGCTGTACGGGAACTTGTCGCATCGCTTCTGGCCGGCGAACACGGCATTCCCGCTTTTTCCGCCGATATAGCCCTGTTTTTCGCCGCAAAAACATCGCCGGACGATCTGCGCCGCGCCGGCATTACCGGCTGGGTGCGAACCGCGTCGGGAACCGATTTGCCCGCGGTGGAAAGCGCGGTGCCGGTGCGCATCGATGTCCAGGCCAACATTCCCGGTTTTTCCCGCCGCGCATCGGAAACATACCACGCCGCGCTGGACAACGCGCTTGGCTGGCTCAAAACGCGCGAGAATAAAAAAATTTCCATCGCATTTCGCAATGTCGGCGTAAGCCATCTCTGGCAAAACATGCTGTATCCCGCGGCGACCGGATTAATCGCCGGCTGGGGGAATCCGCGGAATGCGGATCACTGCGCATGGATTTTCGCCAATTTGCTGTACGGGGACGCATCCGCCCTCGTCATGAACATGTGGAATAAGGTTTCCGAAGCGTTCCCGGACAATCTGGACGACGACGGCGAGCGCATTGTCCGCGAAACCGCATTCGGACAATGGCCGAAAACGCCCGAAGCGGCGGCGGTTCTCTCCAATATCGACTGGCTCGAGGTCGCCGACGGAATCCACGCCGCCGCCGAATCGCTCAAGCAAACGGCGGACAGCCTGGCCAGAAACACCTCCACCCTGACCGGCGCAAAGCTCGGCCTGCGCGCCTTGTCATGGCTGCACTGCTTCGTCGCGCTTGCGCCGGAACTGGAACGCCGCGCCCGCGAAAGCGACCATTCCGACGGCAGAACCGGAACCATCGCGGAAGAACTGAACGACAATTTCGCCGCCTGGTATGGATATCTGGAAAACCTGCTTCAGGAATCGGGGCTGGAAATCGCCGAGTTGCCGCTTTTGGAACATATGGGGCAACGCATACAAACACTGTGCGACGCAACGGCCGGATAAGCGAGGAGGCTCTCGTGGCAATTCCCCACAAGCCGGAACCGGCTATCCTGTTCGTCGCCATGCTGGCAACCGATCATGCCGCTCTCGCTCTCGCGGCCGATGCCGTGGAGCGGATCCTCGGCCACGCTTTTATCGGCATGAGAACAGTTCCGTTCGCGAGAACCAGTTATTACCGGGACGAGCTTGGCGGCGATCCCGTCCGCGCATTTCTCGCGTTTCCCGGAATTTTTCCGCAAAAAAAAATCGCCGGGATTAAACTCGCCACCAACCAATTGGAAATGGATCTGGCCAAAGAAGTGAATGCGGGCTTGCCGCGCCCCGTCAATCTCGATCCGGGTTTTATCACGCTGTCGAAAGTTGTGTTGGCAAGCGCCAAGGA
Source organism: Planctomycetota bacterium (assembly GCA_036770065.1). Taxonomy (GTDB): domain Bacteria; phylum Planctomycetota; class SZUA-567; order SZUA-567; family SZUA-567; genus JAJBSZ01. Next base: position 2,904 of record DAIPJX010000031.1, on the reverse strand, counting down.
TTTTTCACACCGCATCTACCTTGACGACGGCATATTCGCCGAAGTCACGCTTCAGTACAGGGGAGGGCGATTCGTCACGCTGCCGTGGACGTTTCCCGATTACGCGGCGCCGGACTATCATCCGTTCCTGCTTGACGTGCGCGGGTGCATCCGACTGTTCGCCGACTGATTACGCGCCGTGGCTTCGCGCATACTCCGCGGCGGCGGTCAGGTAGCCTGTACTCCCGATGGCGGAAGGAAGAAAGACGGGAGACGATTCGGCCGAGGGATTATAGCGTTGGGAGAGAATTTCCTCTTCCAGCGCTTTCTGCGGAAACCCCGCCATGGACGGAACAAGACCGCCAAGGACAATATATTCGGGATCAACAATATTGCATTCAATGGCGATCGGATACGCCATCGTCGACAAATAATCCCGAATGATCGGGTGATCGCCATGAGATTCGAACAACAGTTCAAGCGGCGTGTCCGGAAAAATCATCGTGTGTATTTGCTTGAGGCGCACGCCCGCGCCGTATAAATCGACGCAGCCCTGTTTGCCGCAAAAGCAGTCGTCTTCCCGTCCCTGAATAGTTACATGGGCTATATTGCCCGCTGTTCCGGAAGCGCCCAACAACGGCGCGCCGCGATACCACAGCGCGTTCTGGTAATGCATGTCTATATAACAACCCGCAACCAACGCTTCCCGCGGCAATCCGAGCATTATCATGTCGTAGGCCAGAAGAATCACGGACCGGCGTTCCATCATGACCGGTATGCCGAGGGCGTTTTCGAGTATTTCGGGAAGCGGCTGGCGGCTGAGCCAGGAGGCGCCGGGGAAATTCAGTATGGTTCTCCGCGCTTTGTCGATATCGGCGGGTACGGAAAGAATGACGCCGCCGGCATTGTCCTGGCGCGCCTTGGCCGTAAGAAGAGCGGTCAGCTTGTCCATCGGTTTTATGTCGCCAGCCTGGAAGTCGGCGAGATCGAACCCCGCCGTGCCTTCTTCCGTGCCGTCGGGCAGGACAAAGGAGGCCACCATGGCGTCACAGGAAAAATCAATGGCAAATATGGACTCGCCCATGGATGCGCCTGTCATTCCGGTACGGCAAATACTTGAACGAAATACGTAAATCCGCTGTCCGGATCGTACAATGCGGCCAGCCCCGTTTCGCTGAAGTCGGGACGGAACATGTTGTCAAAATGTTTGGGCGACGCGATCCAGCCGCGCACCGCTTCCGCCGGAGGCGAGCCAAACCCCTTGTTCCGCGCCAGGTTTTCGCCCGCGCGCGTCCAACTCAGGCGAGCCATGCGGTGCTCCAGCTTGCGACCGTCCGAACTGGTGTGGCTCAGTTTGTTCATGCGAATCAAATCCCGCGCATGAGCCATCGCAACCGCATCCATGTTCGCGCGGCGAGTCAACGGCACCATGCCGCGCCGCGCCCGCTCGTCGTTGACCATATGGAGTGTTTCGGATGCGGCGACGTCCGCCCGAATCGGCGTTACCGTCACCCCCTTGACCGAACTGACGCGTGTCGCCGTACGGCGTTCCGGTTCGGCGTTCATGCATCCCGCGGTAAAAAACGCCATTGCCGCGAGTAAAGCATTCACGCTGATTGCATGTCTTGTGCGCATGATACGAATACAATGCTCCAACTATAAACTCATCGTCCCGCATCATGCCGACACGGCGTTGATGGTCTATACAGTATATCAGGTTTGAAAAATTTTGCAAAGACACAGTATAAAATTATCGCTTGCCCCGCGCAAGCCGCTTGACCGCGCCATGACCATGGATATAGTAAAAAGAAGACAGAATGTTTCGTTTCCGTTTTTTGGGCCGTGTTTACGGCCTATTTCTGATTAGGAGTGTAGAATGGCAACAATGTACTACGAAAAGGATGTGGACAGAAGCATCCTGGATGGCAAAACAGTCGCCATCATCGGTTACGGTTCGCAAGGACACGCCCACGCGCAGAACCTGCGTGAATCCGGATTCAACGTGATCGTCGCCAACCGCCCCGGCAGCCGGAACGCCAAGCTGGCCGAAGAACACGGCTTCAAAGTGCACACAGCCTCCGAAGCCGCGAGCCAGGCCGACGTCATCATGATGCTTGTCCCCGACCAGGCGCAGGCCGCGATTTACAAAAACGACATTCTTCCCCACCTGAGCGAGAACAAGGTGTTGATGTTCTCCCACGGTTTCAATATTCACTTCAACCAGATCGTGCCGCCGGACAACGTCGACGTCGTCATGATAGCGCCGAAAGGCCCGGGCCACCTCGTCCGTTCCGAGTTCGAAAAGGGCGCGGGCGTCGCCTGCCTCGTCGCCATTCACAATGATTATTCCGGCAATGCGCTGAAAATAGGCCTCGCCTACGGCTTGGGCGTTGGCGGCGCGCGCGCCGGCATCATCGAGACCACCTTCAAGGAAGAAACCGAAACCGACCTGTTCGGCGAACAGGCTGTTCTCTGCGGCGGCGTTTCGGAGCTTATCCGGAGCGCGTTCGAGGTGATGATGGACAACGGCTATCAGCCGGAAATCGCCTATTTTGAAGTGCTGCACGAACTCAAGCTGATTGTTGACCTGTTCTACCAGGGCGGTTTGAGTTACATGAATTATTCGGTGTCCGATACAGCCGAATACGGCGGACACACCCGTGGCCCCCGCGTCGTCAACGACGCCAGCCGCGAAGCAATGGCGGAAATCATGGCGGAAATCCAGAACGGCTCGTTCGCCCGCGAATGGTTGTGCGAGTGCCTGGTCAATACGCCCGTTCTGAAGAAAATGCGCGACCGCGATCACGAACATCCGGTCGAAGTTGTTGGCCGAAAACTGCGCAAAATGATGCCGTTCGTCAACCCGAAAGAAGTGTAACCGGATCAGCAACGGCAGGTTGATAAACAAAAGCCCAACGTCCCGGA
>DAIPJX010000234.1:0-3838 GCA_036770065.1 Planctomycetota bacterium | reverse complement strand
GACTCCGCGTCCAGGGTTCGCAACAATAAAGGAACGCTATTGTTTTATTCATTGAAAGGAAAAGCAAATTCACTGCAAATGAACTATACGTAATGCTTTTGCAATACTTATACCTCTAAAAGTATGGATGTTACCATGAAACACGTTGTCTTGATCGCCTGTTTGTTTATTATTAACGTTCAGGGCCATGCAGCGCAAGTGGACGATCCGGGACAGCTCCCCTCTTCCCACATCGAACTTATCGATACCACCCTCAATCTCTGGTCCGCGTCGGGCGATGTCGCGGACGGCTGGGACGCGCTTGATCCAATCAGCATCCTCTGGGGCGAGCTGGCGGTCGGCGATTCAGGAACAAGCGTTCCGTCGGCCGGCATGACCCTGACCCTGGACAAAGTGGAAGTGCAAGGCTGGTACTCGACCCTGCGCGTCGCCAGCGCCCAGGGCGCAAACAATACCGGAACCGGAACCACCCTCGTCATCAACGACCTGGCCTATGCCGGCAACATCGAAATTGAAGACAGCCTGAAAACCGACGGGACCGGTTGGCAAAACAGGCTGATCGTCCACTCCCTCACCCCAAACACGGGCAGAACGATAACCCGCATCGGGAAGGATTCGCTTCTTGAAATAACCAGGGACGGCGGCACCACCATCAACGGTCCCGTCATGTACACGTTCGACGCGTCCATCATCGAACTCGCAGGCGGCGCCCTGGCCGTCAAGGACGGACTGACGCTGGAAAACGCGGGCATCCACGGTTCGGGAACCGTTCTCGATTCCGTCATCCTGAATTCGAGAAACGAATACCAGGGCTTTATCCCCTCCGCAACAATACATGTCAACGGCGGAGAACGCCAGGACTACGGGAAAGACGTCAGCACAGGAACGCTTGGCGGCGTCATTGCCGTCCACGGCTCGGCCACCGACGACGGCGTCATGACGATCGCGGGAACGTTGCGTGTCGACGGCACGAACAGCGTGGTCGAAATCGACGGCGACGGCGGACGCGGCATACTGCGGGCGGGCGACATAGCGCTGTCGAACAACGCGCGCATCGACGTTCTCGGGAACGGCAGACTGGAATTGGGCACAGGCGAAAACAACGCGCTCACCATTATCGAACACGGAAGCATCAACGCCGCGGGCGGCACAGCCGCGTTTCTGAACGCGTTCGATATGCGGGACGACGGGAGAATTGATTTGTCCGACGGCGGCGTGTTGGACATACGGTCGGCCGCGGGAGGAGTCGAGTTGTCCGGCGGCATACTCACGGCGGGAAACGGAACCAGCGCCATCGCCACCGGTTCGGGAGCGCTGGCGCTGGCCGCACGGGGCGTTCTCCACGTCGCGGGCGACATGGCCGTCACCGCGGGCGACGGCGCGCCGGGCGGAACGCTGGTCGGCAAAACGGCGGAAAGCATTGTCGTCTCGAACAACGGGTCGATACGAACGGGCGAACTCAGGGCCGATTTCGCGTCATCCGGAACAGGCGCGTTGTTTGGCGACACCGTGTCGAACGGCGCCGTCGTCACGCCGTCCGGCAGCGTTATCGCCGAAACCTTTTTCGTCACAGACCAAACCGACGTTCGCGGCCACGACAATGTCCGCCTTACCGCAACCAACGCGGTCATCGACGGCGTCTACCGTCCCGGAGCAAATGACTCGGTGACGAATCAGGCGTCCATACACGGCACGCTGGCAGGGTCGCTCACCGCCGGCGCGGTGATTCTGGACGGCGGAACGCTGGACGGAAGCGGCGGCGGAATACAGTTGCGGAGCACGTCGGCAGCGGCGGCCGTGCTCGGCGTTACGGGCGACAGCGTTGTGCGGGGAGCCGTCGACGCGTCGCGAAGCGCCGGCGGAGGAGGATTCGCGCTCGCCGTCGACGGCAACCTGACCATGGCGGACGCGGCCTCCCTTGCGGTGGAATCGTATTCGCAAACGGCGGGAACGGTCGCGGGCGACGGCCTGTGGGTCAAAGGAACATCCAGCCAGGCCACGGTCGCCGGCGCGTCCTCGGTTTTTATCGGCGGCGGCGCGTTCGACGGCGGACTGGCATTCTCCAACGCGGCGACGCTCAAGGGAAACGGGAACGCCCTCACCGCCGGAACGGCGGGGAGAACGCTTCATGTCGACGCGACCAGCCGAATCGACTTGTCCGACGGCGGCATTTCGCTATCGGGATTCGACGCAATCACGCTGGAAGGCGCGCTCATCGCGGGCGCGGCGCACAACTTGGCTCTGGCCGACGGAACCCGCCTCGACATGGCCGCGACCGCCCGAATCGAAGCCGGGCAATCGCTCGTGGCGGCCACGCATGCCGCAGGCGATTTTTCACGAAACGGCGCGCCGCACGAGGACGACTGGGTCGTTCGGGGCGAAGTATCGGCCGCTTCCGCTTTTCCCGGCGGCTCGTATGCGGCGTCGAATATTTTCGGCGACTATATATTCCGCGCCGCGACCGGCATAAGCGCGAGCGCGGGCGGCGGCATATGGCTCGATTCATACCGCGCCGCCGACATCGCCAACGTCGCGGCGGTTCAGGAAAAGCTGAACCGAATGTGGGGAACGGACAAAATCTCCCTTTCGTTCGCCGCCGCCGTCTCCGGCATCGCCCGGAACATGGCGGCCATCGCCGCCACCGGCGCATCCAGCCATGTCGGCGCGTATGCGCTCCCGGACAGCGCCGCGGGCGAAACAAACTACGCCATTCTCGCCGCCATGGCGGCGGGCAACCAGCAGTTCAGCCATAGTTCGATCGCGGGGCAACTGGATGCGGGTCTTCTCTCCGCGTATACCGGTCACATGGCTTCCGGGCCGACGTTGGCGGCAATGGAAACGGGCAACGTCATCATGCAGAACATCAACGGCAAGCTGGCGACGGACAGGGAAGTCGTGCGTCTTGCCGAAAACGCGATCGGTTCCGACCGGGCGGTCGCGTCACAGGCGATGAAGGAACGTTTGGCGAATCGCGCGTGGGCCGGCGTCCTCGGCGTTTGGCAAAACGCCGATATGCGGCAGGGACAGGCGGGGTATCGGTATTCCGGCGTCGGCGTGTTGACCGGGTACGACCGGGTTTTCGGCGACACGACCGTGGGCGGGACGTTCGGGTTTGTTTCCGGGGCGTATCAGGACAAATCGGCGCGGGCGCACGATTCTTCCATCGACAGTTATTCATTTGACGCGTATGCAAGTTGCGCAGCGCCCGAGAACTGGCACATGACGTTCGCCTTCGGGTATTCGCTCGGAGACAATGATTTGAAGGAGTTCCGGGGCGGCAACTGGGACGGCGCCAAATATATGACCAGGACGTGGCATGCGGGTGTGCGTGCCGGATACGATTGGCGGGTGGGCGAGGCGTTGTCTGTTTCCCCTGCCCTTGGGTTGAATTATTTCCATACGACCGCGGACGCGCATACGTGGAGGTATGGCGGAACCGGCCTGCTTCGGTACGGCGCCATGACGGCGGACAGTTTGCAAATGCCTTTGGACGTTTCGGCGAAGTATCGTCGGGAGTTCGGTCCGGGGACAAGTCTGACGTTTTCCGGCGGGGTGGGGTATATTTATACATTCAATGACGACACGCCTGCCGGGAGGATCGATATCAATGGATTGGCGGGGGTGCGTCCGGTTCAGGCGATTGGGCGTCGCTCGGGACATGGCGCGTATTCATTTTCGAGTGGGTTGGTATTGGCGCACAACAATATTGATATTGGTTTGCGGTATGATCTGTATGCGAAGCCGGACTTCAGTTCTCATCAGTTGACCGGCTCTTTCGGTCTCAGCTTTTGAATCGGGTAAAAAACTGGTCCAGCGGAAGGCTGGCTTGGGGGTTTGG